>JAGHVI010000014.1 GCA_018064385.1 Candidatus Minthenecus merdequi | reverse complement strand
AACCTTGTTCCTGACAGACAAGCATCGTGCTATCAAGCCGCTGTTCGAGTCATACGAGCCAGAAATGTGAATTTGGGTGACGCATTGACGAAGTCAGGACACTGACAATATAATGCCATGCAATTATATTCGGCAAAGGTACAACATTTTTTTTATTTGGCAAAAAATATATCCAATATATTTTTAGAAAAAATGTACTTATGCAATATCTTGATTTTCCGTCCACTATTCACACTGACGAATCTGTTGCTGAACAACTCACCGGTGACAATGTTTGAACGAATCATGGTACGGACACGCTCACGCAACAAGTATTCCATGATGTAGTCTTCGAAGTCTTCGCGAAGTTCTTGGAGTGATAAGCGTGCCACGTTGAGGAGTTTCAGTTGCATCTCTGTAGATGTGACTCCGTCAGAGAGGCTTTTCACTATGTTCTGTTTGCACGAGCGTGCCGCCTGTATCACCTGGTCGCTTAGTGTCGTGCCATCTTTTCCTCGAATGGCTGAAGCTCATCAACGATGGTGCGTACAATGCACGAAGGCATATATTCGTCACGATTCTCCTCGAAACCACCGCCTTCGGCAACGAGTTCATTGTAACGCTTCTCAAAACAATCGCTTATGTATTTCAGGAACACAAGACAAAGAACCACATTCAGATATTCAGATGCTGTCAGATTACCACGAAGTTTATTTGCAGTTTCGTACAATTGCAAAGCGGTCTTCCGATTATATGATTATTTCTATATAGGATATAATTCAGCCATCATACATCTGATTGATCCGCCACCAACTATCTCAATTATAGGAATATCTATCGAGATTATTTCAGTCCCGTTTAGCGTGATTTCATCTATCTGATCATCGCTGAGCGACTTGCGCGCCGTCTCAGACATAACGATGAACATCTTGCCGTTTTTGTCATGAAGTTCCAGCATATTGCCTGCAAACTGGGTCATTTGGCTAAGCGAGATATCCACTATCTTCTTGCCTGACTTAAATAATTCATCTTTCACCATTTCCAGTTCCTGCTGATCTGGAATAGACTGTTCGCATAATATTGCTATATCTGAACAAATAGACATCATTACGTTGGTGTGATAGATTGGTTGTCCATTGCCATCTACTGAATGGAAAGACACAGCTTTGTAACCCATTATCGAACAGAAATCATCAAAAACCTCAGTTGACGTTCTTGGCGACAGACATGCGTATGCCACTTTATTTATTCTGTCCAACACCATGCTGCCCGTCCCTTCCAGAAAAAGTCCATCTTGCTCGTAACGAGTGAGGTCAACACATCTGGTATATGCAAAATTTGCTTTAATCGTATCAAGAACACTCCGCTTGCGTTCGTCTCGCCTATTGGGTGCACACATTGGATATAAAACCAATGTGCCATCAGAATGCGTTGAAAACCAATTGTTAGGGAATACCGCATCTGGTGTGTTAGGTTCTGGTGTATCTTCGACCACATGGACCTCGATACCGTAATCTCTCAGAATATTGACTGCGTTATGAAATTCAGCAATAGCATATTCGGTCACTGAATCCAATGGAATGTCGTTCATGAACGGATTGCTTTCGGCTGTTTCGGGATTGTATGTAAAATTGTTTGGCACAACCATCAGAATCGAACTTGTGCTGTTGAATTCGCGTTTTTGCAGTTTTACAGTCTCCTTATTGCTACATGCACATAACAGAATAATAGATAGAGCCAAAAAAAGTGATTTCTTCATATTCAGCAATTTATCTTCAATATTCATTTCCAATCGGCAATTACAAAAGCGGTCTTCCGATTTCTCGGAAGACCGCAAGTATTATATAATCTGTAGTGATTACAAATTAGATGATACCCTGCTCCAACATAGCAGTAGCAACCTTCATGAAGCCAGCGATGTTAGCACCCTTAACGTAGTCAATTGTGCCGTCAGCCTGC
>JAGHVI010000010.1 GCA_018064385.1 Candidatus Minthenecus merdequi | reverse complement strand
ACCGACTGACAAGCAGCAAGATGCAAAAATAAATTCAAAAGCGTCCAATTATGGAACATCCTCTTATATAACATACAAACATAATTAATAGAACCACCCTTTATAGTTCAATCAAAAATAATCAAATTTTTCGTGCTTATATAGAAAATTATTTGTAACTTTGCAACGTGATTCTACGCCGATTTGGGAATGTTCTATATTCGGAGTGGGATTGCAGGACATATTGGCATTTATTAGTGCTATGTTTCAACGTTTTGGAACTTCGCAACTTTCAATATTGTTGATTTGAAACTTGGTAGCAATAGATGTCCATTGGGTGTGATTTTACGCACGCAACTATGCAAAATTTGACTTTTGTGTAGTTAGTGTGTCTATAAATCATATTCGGCGTGGATTTCGTATTGCTTGTTTCTTTCAACAAAGGCAATGCGAAGGCCTACAAAACGTGGAACAAGCAAGAGTGCGGGTTCCACGCTTTTTTTGTGCCCACTTATAAAAACAATTATGCAGTTGCCATTTGCACATATTTACAAACAATTATCCGACAAAGAGATTGTAGATAAGGTCGTCACAGCGCCATACAATGAGGAAGCAGCTGTATATCTTCTCTTTGACCGCTACAATCCATTGCTTGTTAAGATATATCGTAGAGTTTTTGATAATTCTCCAGATTGGTATGATGGATGATTCATTCCCTATCGAAGAATCAAGCACATCAAGCAAAGTCCAGTCGTTTTCGGATATTGCATTGAGTGCCGCTGCATTTGCGCCAATGTGTGCTGAATGTGAAAGTCCACAGCCAAATATGAAAAAAACAGGTTTATCTGTTAGAAAAGGCTCATTCAGTGAACGGATGAATAAACTGCTTAACGAGCTTGACCTTTGATTCTCAGATTTATTGTAGGATGCCAAATATCTTAGAAAATACAGTTAATAGGGTCAGACAGGCAGTTGACAGTTTTGCAAACTCGACTGCTGAAGATTGGAACAAAAAAGAAGATAAGAGAGATGAAACAAAGGAAGATATGCTTTGGTATGCCGAGAATGATGACAATTATTTCACGGCTGTGCTTGAGAATAAATTGTCTCGACAATGTCTGAAAGCAATTGCTGATAAATACTATGCAGAGCAGGTTGAGGAGGTTTTGAATAGTTCCGAAAAGATAACAAAAAGGTCTTATCCCTTTGCGAACGACATTCTTGAACATTGTGTTAAGACTTTGAAAATGAGCGGTTGTCCTTCGGTCTATGTAACCAACAGATTGTTTGGCATAAATGCTCTGAGTATTGAAACAAAAAGTCGTCAGATTATACTGATAAGCCGAAAGGCGGTGATGTTGCTTGACGAAAAAGAGTTGGCTTTCCTATTTGGTCATGAACTGAGCCATCATCAACAAGGCAATCTTATTTGCCATACCGTCAATGGTTTGATGAATAATATAGTGAAAGATTCCGAGATATTAGGGCCAATGCTCATGGATACAATCGAAGTACCATTGAAGCGTTGGTGCAGACAATCGGAATTTATTGCAGATAGAGCAGGATACCTTTGTTGTCGTGACATTGATGCAATAAAAAAGCTTTTTGTGAGACTGGGTATGATAGAAAATCCAAATGCCTATCATCAATATAAAGAGACGGGCGAGGATCACCCGATGTTGAAAACAAGATACGAGCATTTGCTTGAATATATTAGAAAATCGATATAAAATGATTGGCAACAAGAAGATACTTACAGGATTGCAACATAATCAGTACGAGCATCCTTTTGACAAAGCTGCCCTTGAACATCTTGAAAAGATTCGTTTTCTGAAGACTGCGTGCGAATGGGTTACCACAAACTTTATAGAACGCTATTACAATGTCCAATATACTGGTAGTCATCTGAAAGTAACTAAAGACAACTATCCAAAGATATATCAGTATCTTGAGGATGCGTGCCGTATTCTTGACCTAAGAAAGGTGCCAGAACTCTATATCAGTTGGGATTACGGCATCAATGCCTGTACGATTGGAGCAGAGAA
>JAGHVI010000116.1 GCA_018064385.1 Candidatus Minthenecus merdequi | reverse complement strand
TTTGTTGCCTGTTATATCCCATCGGCTCGTCGGTTTTAATAAAAAACTAAAAATAACAAATCATCTTGCCATAAATTCCACACGACGATTCTGTTTGCGATGTTCTTCGTCAATATTTTCAACCAGAGGGCACGTGTTGCTTTTGCTTTCAATTGTTATTCTATTACCATCTATACCATGATTGACGAGGTAATCTTTGGCTGCTTGAGCACGTGCAGCACCCACAATTTCATTTTTTTCCTTAGTGCCAATATCGCAGGTGTGACCATATATGGTGAGTTTAATATCCTTGTGTTGGTTCATTTTTTCGGCAATGTTATCCAATTTTAATGTGATTTCATGGCTTAATTTTGCTTCTCCTACTTTATAGCCAGATGCTTTCGTTTCATTTATTGAAACAATGGCTTTCCCCCTTTCAACAGCATTGATATTCTCTTCCTCGACTTGTTTATTCAATGAACTCTCTTTTTCTGGCTGATTTGAATTTGCCAATTTTGACTGGTTTGATGTGTTCTTTTCAAATGAATCAGATGCTATGATTTCATCTGTTTCATGAGTGCCGTAATAACTATAATCATCACTGGACGACATATCGAGTGTATTGCCATCAACATCAGTATAACTAGGTCGAATGCCAAAAATTTGGAGCATTTCTACTTCATCGTCTGTCCAGCCAGATTCTTTCAGTTGTGCTTCTTGTTCTCTCTGTTCAATTTGGTTCGCCTTTCTCCTTGCTGCAATTATTTCTTGAGTGCTTACTATCAATTCTGCTACTCTTTCGTTCTTTTTATCCAAAGCTTCTTCTTGTCTCATTCCATCACGAATGTTTTTGTTATATTCAATTTGAATTTCATTATATTGGCGATAAGTATCAAATATCATATCAGAAGAATAATCACCAGTGGCGTTCATTGAAATCTGAGCCACATCAAGACCTGCTCCGTAATAATCACCTTCAAGAGCTTTGTTTGCTGCAACATAACTACGCTCAACAATATAAGAATCAGCTCCCATACTCACTGCTGTATTGGCAGCTATAGATGTAATTGAACCGAGATAATCGCCATTCACTGCTCTTCTGCCTGCATCAGAAGCATATCCTGATGAACTTACAAAAGAACTCCAATTGGCTTTGTCTTCATCTGAGATATTGTTGCTTTTCTGAACAATTTCATCTGCTGCACCTAAAGCCATTTGTCCACCAAATTTTGCTATGCTTTGAAATGCCCTACTCCATTCAGCTTGTGTGGCACATGATACACAAGACATTGACACAAATGACACTACTATCAGTCTTGTTATTTGCCTTATGTTTAGTAACGAGTGTTTCATAAAATTATTTGTTTTGAATTTATACGTGGATTATTTTTTCTTCATTAATTTCTTGTCTAATACATACGTGAACTTTTTCTTAGAATCTTGCTGGTTCAAAATCATCAACCCTGTTCTTTTGTTATAAGTTCCTTCAAAAACATAAGGTGAACCATCTGACTTTTTTGTATTCAAACGAATATTCGTTTGTCCTTTTTTGTCTTTGGCCAATTCATAATTTCCTTGCGCATACAAAAAAGGTTCATACAACACAATCGTGTCCAATGAAGCACTTTTGTATAGCACTACAGTTGAATCGGAATTGAAATACATACTTGTTCCAATAGTGGTCATAACCCCTTCTGATGTTGAAATGGTAATATTATGCCACATCGTTTTACTTAGTTTTGTACTTGCACAACTACTTAGAAATAAGGCAAGTACAAATAACATAAACAATTTTGCTTTCATAATTTTTGTCATTTGCGGGTTAAATAATTACTGTCCCGTAAAAACGAATTACTAGTATAGGTGTTTTTACGGAACAAGTTGAAATATTTTAGTTGCAAGATGCATTATTAATGGTTATGTAATATACTTTACCATTTTCACTATAAAAAGATACTTCACCTCTTGTGGATTTTGATTGAATAGTCAATGTTCTAGACTCAATAACATCATATTTGCTGTTTCCTATTTGAACCACTACTTTTATCGCCCTTCCAGTTTCATTTTTTTTATTCAACTCAACCCAGACATCATAATGAGTGCCAGTCCCAACTATTACTTTTTCAACAACAGTTGCAGTGTATCCATCGGCACCATAAACTTCGCAAGTTGTTACACCATCTCCAGGTCCTGAAGATACGTTGGTGTTAGCAGCAACGGCAATTACTGTCGATATGAGTAGAACTGTTACAATCCCCATTACAAACAAAAATTTTTTCATTTTCTTTGTCGCCTGTTATATCCCATCGGCCCATCGGTTTTTGATTTGAAATTATGGAATTAGTTCCGTTCGCTAATGCACATAAAAAAAGCGTGGAACATTGTGTCTTCATTGGAGTCTTTGAGGTCTTCGACTACCTAAATCTCTCCCAATTACAACGAGCAAAGCCCACGCCAATAATGGCGGGAGCGCCGTCGCTTTACTCTTGGAGAGATTTTTTGAAAGTGTCGAAGTTTCAAAGACTCCAGTAAAAGCTACTTCGCTTTTTTCTATTCTATGATGTGCATATTGATTTTATGCTCTTATTCCATAGGCAATAATTCTATTTCATATTTGTGTTGGTTTCGATTCTATAAAACTACCTATTAATATATAGGACATCCCCTGAGCCTGGTTCTATGTAGTATTAACGATACATTAACGTTATATAGACCTATAAGCATTCAATCCATCAGTTATAGTCCTCCTTTGTTGAGACTCATCTCAATCGGGTTGCAAAGATACAACAATTTATTGAACCTGCAATGTCTTTTGCTCCGTTTTTTTGCAATGTTATAAAAAAGTTTGATTTGCAAGACATTCTATAGACCAAATGTCAGTCGCTCGAAGTCTTAATTAACCGGCACCTTGCCGAAATCAAATATTATCGTGTTGTACTTAACTTCGCACTGTGTTGGTGGCTGACTGATAGACTCTCTTAATCTTCCATCCTGTAGCCGCAATTATGAACGACATCACTGGTGCGAGAAGGTTGAATATACAGTAAGGCAGATACTCTATCGTAGGAACGCGAAGTACAGTGGCTTGCATAATACCGCAACTGTTCCAAGGCACGAGTACAGAGGTTACCGTAGCGGAGTCACTGGTCGTTCGTGTAAGGAGTTTCTGCTCGAAGCCCATCTTCTCGTAGAGTTTGCTGTTGATGCTGATGGTCATGAGGATGGAGAGATATTGGTCAGCACAGATGATGTTTCCAGCAATACCTGTAACCTCGGTTACAGCGGTGAGAGACTTAGGTCCACGCACAAGTCTTGCAAGGGCGTTCGTCACCTCGCTCATAATTCCACTGCCGTTCAGAATACCACCGAAAGCTCCTGTACACAATATGAGAAAGACAGTTGGAAGCATTCCGCACATTCCGCTGGTCGATACAAGGTTGTCCAGTTGTTCCAAACCTGTAGAATGGGAAGTGCTACCATAGACAGAAATCATCACACCTTTGAACATACCTTGAAGGTCAGAGCCACCGCCAATCTCCGCAATGATACTTGGTTGTGCTATGAGAGCAGTAACCACTGCAGAAAATGCAGAAAGCATCAGCACGGCAAGAGCAGGCAGTTTCATAGCAATCATCGTGCCTGTCAGAATCGGTACAATGAGAAGCCAAGGCGAAATGCAGAATGAATTCTGAAGACCATCCGAGAACTCCTGTACTGACAAGGTCGCCTGACTGTCCATCGTCAGACTGACCACAAGGAATACCGCAAGAGTGATGATGAAAGTAGGTATGGTGGTGTAGAGCATATATTTGACGTGTTCGAACAAAGGAATGCCCGCAAGCGACGAAGCAAGAACGTTGGTGTCGGACAATGGCGATAACTTGTCACCGAAATAAGCACCTGAGATAATGGCACCTGCGGTCCATCCTGCCGAGAAACCAAGCACGTTGCCAATACCGATTAGCGCAACGCCTATTGTAGCGATGGTGGTCCAACTACTACCTGTCATAAGCGAAACCAAACCGCAGATGACGCAAGCGGCAAAGAGGAATATAGCAGGTGAGAGAATTTTCAGACCATAATAAATCAGAGTAGGAACGACACC
>JAGHVI010000180.1 GCA_018064385.1 Candidatus Minthenecus merdequi | reverse complement strand
ATTCATTTACGAAACAATCGCCTGCCTTTATTATGAAATTACAACAACTGAAGTTGAAAACTGGTTCAAAATTAGGGGGTGTACTTGGAAGAATGCTTACTCACAGACCCCACGGTAAAAAAGTAAATACCGTGGGGTCTGTGAGCGTAGGATATGGGGTTCGTTGTAAAGAAGGTTACTTCACAACGAACTTCTCTACATACGAGTTGCCAGTGCCAGTGATAATGTGGATGCCTAATATTAATAAGGGTTCACTGAATAAATGCATTTGACTGTTATGCGAGAATCGCATGATTCTCATACGACAACCTTTTTGTTGATAAAATCGAACGACAATCGAGTAGTAAAAGCAGGGCATGAAGAAGATTCCTTAGGAACTTCATCAGCGATTCTGTGAACTGATTGAAATCCTCGTATATCTTTTCAATCTCATCCCATAGCAACTCGTCACCGAGTTTTACCCAACGGTTTGACTTTGGAAGATTATCCAGCGACGACTTCAGTTCGTCGAAAATAAGTTGTTTTATCGGCGATGTAAACTTCATTTCCACCTTGGTTTAACACTGCAAAGTTACGATTTTTTTGTGAAATGGCCAAATATTTTGTAAATAAAATACTGACAATTAGTAAAATATAATTATTCAGCGAACCCTAATTAACTATGTGCAAGGATACGAAAAATCTTTAACATGGCAAAAACCTGGCTTGGGAAAATCTGGGCTTTGTTTAAAAACAAAAAAACAGAGGATATGCCACTTTTGACACACCCTCACATCGAGGCTACCGTTCTGCACGCATTGGATTTTCAAGGAAGTCTTTGTATGCTAACCTTATGCCGTCCTTAAGTTCGGTCTTGTAAGTCCACCCGAGAGCAGTTGCCTTACTGACATCTAACAGCTTCCTTGGAGTTCCATTTGGTCTCGAAACGTCCCAAAGGATTTCGCCATCATAGCCCACAATATTCGCAACCAATTCGGTCAGTGATCTGATTGTTAGTTCTTTGCCTGTGCCAGCATTGACTGTTTCATTGCCTGAATAATTATTCATGAGAAATACACAAAGGTTGGCAAGGTCATCCACATAGAGGAACTCTCTCAATGGTGAGCCATCGCCCCAACAGGTGACTTCCTTGAGACCATTGACCTTGGCTTCGTGGAAACGGCGGATGAGTGCCGGAAGCACATGAGAGTGTTCTGGATGGTAGTTGTCGTTAGGTCCATAGAGGTTGGTTGGCATGACGCTTATATAGTCAGTAGCATATTGACGGTTAAGGAATTCACAATATTTGAGTCCTGAAATCTTTGCCAGAGCGTATGCTTCGTTCGTCTTTTCCAACTCGGATGTCAGCAGGCACGATTCCGGCATGGGCTGTGGAGCCATACGTGGATAGATGCACGAAGAACCGAGAAACTCCAGTTTCTTGCAGCCGTTTCTCCAAGCGGAGTGTATGACGTTCATCTCAAGTATCATGTTGTCGTACATGAAGTCTGCCAAAGCATTCTGGTTTGCTATTATACCTCCCACTTTGGCTGCGGCGAGAAACACATACTCCGGTCTTTCGGCTGCAAAGAATGCCTCGACCTGTTCCTGACGGGTCAAATCCAACTCCTTATGGGTTCTCAGGACAAGGTTTTCGTATCCTTGCCTTTGCAACTCTCTTACGATAGCAGACCCCACCATGCCACGATGACCTGCCACATATATCTTGCTGTTCTTTTCCATTATTCAATCTGTGATTTCAGGTATAACTTTCTGACAAACTTCATATCGTGTTCCGTCATTATCTTAACCAATTCCTCGAAACTGGTTTTGCGGGGATTCCAGCCGAGCAGGGTTTTAGCTTTGGTTGGGTCGCCAAGAAGTTGCTCTACTTCGGCAGGACGGAAGTATTTAGGGTCAACCTCGACAAGGGTTTTGCCGAGCAACGATGACGATAACGATGACGATGACACGGAATCTACGATTCCTTTCTCGTTCAAGCCTTCGCCTTCCCATCTCAGATCTATTCCCACGTGGTGGAATGCGAGTGTGGCGAACTCACGCACAGTGTGGTATTCGCCCGTTGCAATGACAAAATCCTCTGGTTTTTCCTGTTGTAGGATAAGCCACATACATTCCACATAGTCCTTTGCATACCCCCAGTCACGCAGTGAATTGAGGTTACCCAAGTATAGTTTGTCCTGAAATCCCTGAGCGATGCGTGCTGCGGCAAGTGTTATTTTGCGTGTGACGAAAGTCTCGCCTCTGCGTTCAGATTCATGGTTGAAGAGTATGCCGTTCACGGCAAACATCCCGTAAGACTCGCGGTAATTCTTGGTTATCCAGAAGCCGTATTGCTTAGCCACTCCGTATGGGCTTCGTGGATAGAAAGGCGTAGTCTCCTTCTGTGGCACTTCCTGCACGAGGCCGAAAAGTTCGGAGGTGGATGCCTGATATATCTTGCATTTCTTTTCCAGACCAAGGATTCGGACTGCCTCCAGCAGGCGGAGAACACCTGTAGCGTCAGCCTCGGCTGTATATTCAGGACAATCAAACGAGACCTTCACATGGCTCTGGGCGGCAAGGTTATAGATTTCGTCAGGCTGCACTTCTTGAAGTATGCGCACGAGTGACGATGAGTCGGTCATATCACCGTAGTGGAGATTCACAAGGCGTTTCTGTTTCATGTCACGCACCCACTCATCGAGGTATAGATGCTCTATACGACCAGTGTTAAACGAACTGCTGCGGCGAATAATGCCGTGGACTTCGTATCCTTTTTCCAGCAGGAATTCAGCCAGGAAACTTCCGTCCTGACCTGTGATGCCTGTGATTAATGCTGTCTTCATTGTTTTTATTTCATAAAATCAATAATCCACTTCTCGATGTTGCGGGTCTCCTTGCTGAAGTTCATTCCTATCTTGACGACGGTCTGGCTTTCGACTGTGAATGGCAGGGAGTACTCTTTTGAGTTTATCTGAGCCATCGCCTCCTCGGCTGTGCCGTCTAACTTAAACTCCATCACATATATATAAAGTGGTGTCTTGACCAGCAGGTCTATCCTGCCCCGGCTGGTGTGGTATTCGGTATGGGTGTAGAAGCCCATAAGCCTGAAGAGCAGCCAGAGGATGTTCTGATAGTGATTCTCAAGGTCTTTTATCAGTTTGTATGGGGTGTCTGCAAACAGAGAGCGCAGACGGTCGATGAACTCTTCGGTCTTGCCGGCACGGACATCCTTGACGAATGATGCTACATTGAATGGGGTGTTTGTTGCCTCGAAGTTGATGAAACTCTTCATCAGTCTCTTGACAAAGCCCTCCTCGACCTCTCTGTTTGGGAAACCAAGTATATATTGTTCCAAATCAGGATCGTAATCTTTTATGGTCAGATAGCCGCTCTGGTAAATGACAGGAATTGGGTTTGCGAAATCAGGATCTATTGCCGAAATCTCGTCTGCAACCACGCTTTCATGCGAAAAATGCTCAAGGTTGTATTCTCGGTTCATCAGCAGTTTCACGAGGAAAGTAGGTGTGCCAGAGTCAACCCAATATTTGCCGAACTTATTTTGAACCAATGCATTGAGTAAACTGTATGGGTTATATACCCCTATGGCGTTTTCTTCAAAATGATACCCATCATACATTTTCCTCAGTTTCTCGATGCTCTCATCATAGCTCATTTCGTTTTCCGCAGCCATCGCTTTGATTTTGTCTTCGAAATTGTCGAGCATCTCTTTTTCGGTGATGCCGCAGATGTCGGCAAACCTTCTGTCCATCGATATGTCCATCAGGTTGTTCAGCCCGCTGAATACGTTCAGTTTTCCAAACTTAGTGACACCCGTCAGCATGGCAAACTTGATGCAAGCGTCCATTGACTTCAGTGCGCTGTAGAAGCCTCGCAGGATGTCACGGTAAGCCTCCTGAAGTTCTGTGTTGCCTATTGCTTCAAGCAGGGGCTTGTCGTATTCGTCCACCAAGATGACAGCCTTCAAGTTCGTCTGCTCATACGCACGACGGATGACCTTCTCGAAACGCATTCCCAAAGGCAGGCTTTTATCTACACATCCGTACAAACTTTCCCACTCATTGAGCGAGT
>JAGHVI010000222.1 GCA_018064385.1 Candidatus Minthenecus merdequi | reverse complement strand
CACTTCAGAGCCTCTTCATAATTCTTTTCTACACCTTCTCCTGATAAATACGCAACACCCAAATTGTATTGACCTCTCGCATTTCCATTCTCTGCCGATTTTTTGAGCCACTTCAGAGCCTCTTCATAATTCTTTTCTACACCATTTCCTAATAAATATGCGATACCCAGATTGCATTGACTTTTCGCATTCCCATTCTCTGCCGATTTCTTAATGTCAGCAAAATTATTTGTTTTTTCAGTTTCCATATTTTTTGATTTTTGTGAATCGTCTTAAATTCACTGCCTTCTGTTTATCAACTCATGCGCAAATCTGCATTGCAAGCAGTTGTGCATCTCGCAGTATTTCCTATACAGTTGTATTAGTGCTTGTGATTCTGCTGCATTGTGCGCCGAAATTCCTCTCGCTTGAAAATGTCGTGTGATGAAGTTCCTCTCAGGCGGCAATGTATGCATCATGTCTATAACCTGCTCTTTTAGTTCTTCGTAGTTATGCATCTCTGCATACAGAAAGATACATGGTAGGTAACAGTTTATCAATTGCAATTCTGGCTTTTTCTTTAATTCTTCTATGTTCAACCTTTCGTTTTCTATGAGCGTTTCAACAGCAGGCATTTCTTTGATTATTGATGCCAGTTGCATTATTTTAACAGTCGGAAAGTTCGTCGGCCTCATTCTCGAAAATTTGAAGTTTTCAAATGGCTCGCACAATCCAAATTTCTTTTTCAAAAAACTGTACTCACGCTTGTATAACTCTTTGTTATATGTCTCAGGCAACCTTTCAATCAGCCCTGCTGTGCCAAGCAACATTGCCTCAACCTGTAACTGATTGTCCGACAAATGTCTCAAATGTCTTATGGGTACTGCCATTGCTAACTGCTGCATTACCTCCCCATTTACGTTCGTTCCTATAGCCCTCGCCATAAGCGCATAAAGCACTTGATCCCAGTCTGTTGTTGATATGTTAACCACGTTCTCTATATTCTCTACTTTTGATTCAAGTCTTTCTATTGCTAACCTCTCTAACCACGCAACCAGTCGCAGTTTATCTATCCTGGAAATCGATGAATCACAACCAAATGGCACTTTGGTTAACTCTGTGTAGTTTTTCAATATGAATTCTGGATATTTCAACTCTATCGTCGGAATGGGCTTTTCATCTATTGTTATAATTTGCTCGTCAGCCTCCAGTACCACATGCAATATTATATGCTGGTAGTTTTTGTCTTTATCGTGGTTGTGGAGATGCCAATCTGATGCCTTTACGTGAAATTCTACATTCCCTGCCCACAATTGTCCGTCTATCTTTATTTTGGCGTTGAATACATCAGGTCCTGCATCGTTGTTGGCTATTCCTGGCGACACAACCTCAACTTTTTCCCCCATAAGCGTTTGCTGATGCTCGAAAAATAGCCTGTTGAACCATAGATATGAGATAAATGCCTCTTTCATTTCGCTTTTATAAATACCAGGTTTTCAATATATTTATCTCCTGACTGATGATGTCCCTCAATTCTCATTACATAAAGCCCCGTTTCAATCATTGCTGAATTACCATCAAAACTGCCATTGTATGTCAGAACGCCAGTCCGTGGTACCAAATAGTTTGAGTATGGTGTACAAACCAATGCTCCAGACCTTGTATAGACCTTGATTGTCAATAGGTAACCTTCTTTTGGCAGGTTGTATCCTATTTTCAGGTAGTCTTGAAATCCATCGTTGTCTGGCGAAAAAGTATTCCCCTCTAACCAAAAGCTTTTCTCACTCGACATAAACCCTTTCAGCATCTGCGAGTTCTCAAATCCTGCTGTCTGAAAACCTACCACTGATGCTGCCGAATGCCAATTCAGCGAATCTTGTGTTTCTCCCTGAGGGTTTATCCTCTCCAACGAGACATTATGAATGTCTTCTATATTAGGTGTATGCCATTTCAGTGAATACACAATCTTGTCTATAATCATCGTGTCTTCATCAAACAAAACTAATGATGTTGTCGTTGAAGAAAACAATGGTAGCGCATTCTTTATGTACAAACTTTCGCTGTTCCTACCCGCTGGGCAATTTATTGCATCTGTGTCTGGAGCTAACACAACATATTGTCCAGGATGAAGCAGTAGGGTAGTATCACTTATTTTTTTTATTTTGCTAATCTCACCGTTTTCGCTTATATTGGCAATATTCAGCGTCATTAAGTCGATTATTCTCGGCGATTTGTTCATCAATTCCACAAATTTTGATTGCCCTTCTGTCACAAATGGCATCAGTTCGTTGAAAATTATGTCTCCTTCTTGCGCTTTTTCTGCTATTCCATAGTCTGCATCTGTCGTGAACATTTTTTCAAAACGTGACAATCCATTCCTTTGCCCATATACACTGAATGAGCAAAATACTATAAGAATTATTATTGTCAACATTTTCATAACTGCCATATTTTCAAAGATAAACGCCATAGACTGAGCGTCTATGGCGTTCTTTTGTTATCTGAGCCACTAGCCGGACTCGAACCGGCGACCCACGCATTACGAATGCGTTGCTCTACCAACTGAGCCATAGTGGCTGCTATTTTTTTCTAAGACGCTGCAAAGGTACAAAAAAAATCTCATCTGACAAAGATTTATTCCAAATTTATTTTGTAACTTTGCACCCAGATTATGACTACCGAAATTAAAAATAAAAGAGCCTCTTTTGACTATTTCCTTTCCAACCATCTCGTCGCTGGAATTGTTCTATATGGTACCGAAATAAAATCCATACGCGAGGGTAAAGCTTCTCTCGCTGATACTTATTGTATCTTTATTGGTAATGAGTTGTGGATTAAGAATATGCAAATATCTGCATATCGTCTCGGTACTTTCTATAATCACGATGTCAAGCGTGACCGTAAACTCCTCCTTAACAAACGCGAACTTCGTAAGTTCCAGCGTGCAACTAAGGAGACTGGCTTTACTGTTATCCCTCTTCGCATTTTTATTGCCGATAATGGTTATGCCAAAGTTGAAATAGCTCTCGCTCGTGGCAAAAAAGCATACGATAAACGTCAGACTCTTAAGGAAAATGATGCTCGTCGTGAAATGCGTGAAATTCGTTCCTTATAGAATTTCCTATTATGAAACGTTTCGTCTTTATATTGTATATTATAATGTGTATTCTGCCTTTTTTTGCAAAGGCTGAAGTCATCACAGGTACTGTTGTAGAACAATCGGGCGAACCAATCCCTTATGCTTCCGTTTTCCAGAAGTCTTCTCCTATTCAAGGAGTCTCTACTGACATTAATGGTCATTTTTCAATCAACCTTAACCGCTCTTTCGATGATGTCTTGATTATCTCTTTTATATCATACAAGACTATCGAATATCCAATCTCCAAAATCTCTGATGGAGCTAACCTCAAGATAACTCTTCAAGAGCAACCCATAATGCTTGACGAAGCTGTGGTTAAAGTTAAACTCTCGCGACGTCAAGCTCGGCAAGTCAAGGAGAATGTTCTCGAACAATTTCGCAAACGTCTGATTCAGGATTTCCCTAAACAAAACAACAATTTCAATATTGTTTCATCTTATTCCGGCTATCAGAATGGGCGCAAACTGATGCAGCACGAAGTCGTAGGCATTATGCACGAATACCCTGTTAAACACAGCGAGTTTTCTGACTCCATTCGCCTTGAAGTACAGGATATCCGCAAATTCTATACCGACGAAGTGAAAAAAGGTTTCGTACTCCTTGACAGTATGGCGGCTGAACGTGCTGATACCAAAAAGGCTAAACGTCGTGGTGCTCACTATCATAGCACTACACTTGACCATCGTGCCGAAAGTATGCACCGTTTCCTGTGGGGTGGGCAGTCTTGCTTTATCGTTGATCGTGCTGATTTCGATAAAACCTCCAATTGGCAATACACCGAACTTGGCGGAAAAACTGTACTTGTTTATAAACGCTCTTGGAATGTCCTTGTTGCCAAAGCTAAACTGAAAATCTATTTCTATGTCGATCCATCAACATTCGCACTCCTCAAAATTACACAATGCGTCGATTTTGAAGCTCATATCCCTTTTGGTTATAAACTGGATAATGATGAACTTCTGTTGCTTAACACACTTCAACTCCCCGACGAGACAATGAAAAAACTCCGCATTCGTCATCTCTATGGCAACATCAAACGAAATGTAATCTTTTCCCCAGCCGATACACCTCAACGTGCTGTTAAAGAGAAAAACCTTGATGTTGATGTCCGTGTTGTCGGTAGCAAAAACGAGACCTTTAATTATAAGGCACAGGCAAAAGCCGTAGTAACTCTATGATAATAAACTAAAAAAACTATATGTTATGAGTAAGAAATTCCTTATCCCGTTTTTTGTGCTTTTCCTCTCTCTGACGTCTTGCACCGAAACTATTGTCGAACGTTATTCCGCTGATAATTGGAAAATTATTGACATTGATATTCCTTACAGCAGTTGGTCTCAATATACTGACCAATATGGTAATCTCTTTTATGGAGCAGATGTTTATGTCCCCGAAATAACAAAGTTCGTTTATACTGACGGTTTTGTCCTTTGCTATTGCGTAGATGGCGACACGCAGATGCCTCTCCCTTATGTTCGCCATAATGTTCAAGGCAATGACAAATGGACAACTACGCTTGACTATGAATACAACATAGGACAATT
>JAGHVI010000142.1 GCA_018064385.1 Candidatus Minthenecus merdequi | reverse complement strand
CTCTCCACCTACGACAATCTGATAGAGAACAACACCAAACGTATTAAGTTGTTGGAGCAGATGGCGGAAAACCTATATAAGGAATGGTTTGTCCGTTTTCGCTTTCCTGGCCACGAGAATACTCCAATGGAAAATGGATTGCCTAAAGGATGGAAAATCTCAAGACTTGAAGATTTTGGGAGAATAGAAACAGGTAAAACTCCATCAATGGAAAAATCAGAGTACTATAATGGAGAATATCTGTTTGTGAAAACCCCTGATATGCATGGTTCTGTGTTTGTTCTTAATACATCGGAGACTTTGTCAGAAGCAGGAAATAATTGTCAAAAGAAGAAGCTTCTTCCAATAAATTCAATAATGGTTTCTTGCATTGGCACTGGTGGAGTTGTGGCAATCAACGCTAAACCTGCACATACTAATCAACAGATTAATTCAATCATACTTTACAATCAAAATTATTTAGAATGGTTGTATTATACCTGTAAGTCTTTAAAATCTACGATTGAACTATTCGGTGCTACTGGTGCTACTATGACTAATCTTAGCAAAGGAAAATTGAAAAATTAAAAGTTATAGAGCCTACGAAAGACATCGTTATGCTCTTCTATCGAATGGTTTATCCCATATTAGAACAAATAAAAACCTTTGCCGAGCAAAACCAACTCCTCACCCGCCAACGCGACCTCCTCCTCCCTCGCCTGATGTCGGGCAAACTTGAAGTGACACCATAACAACAGATAAACCCTATCGCTATGAAACACTATATCAGCGAAGATGAAATAGAAAGAGCCTGTATTGAGGTCTGCACGGACAACCTTGGGTACAAGACTTTCAACTGCCTGAATCAGGATTTCCTAAACCGCAGCAGCGAGAGGGAGGTGCTGTGCGAAGCTCTTGTGAAACGTTGCCTGAAAAAAATCAATGCTCATCTTACTGACATAAAAGGTGGAATAAGCGATGAAGAGGTGGACGAGGCGTACAGCAAACTTGCCAACCTCGATTTATCGACTGACCCTGCGATGCTCAACCGCCAAGTGATGAATATGATCCGCACGGGCGTTGATGTCAAGATACGTCAGAGCAACGGCAGAAGCCAGAAAGAGACATTGCAGTTCATCGACTGGAATAATCCAGACGGCGGCAACAACGACTTTATGGTGGTCAACCAACTATGGATTCAAGGCAATGTCTATAGATTGAGACCTGACGTTATAGTCTATGTCAACGGCATACCGTTAGTCACGATTGAACTCAAGGACAGCAACGTGAACGTCAAGGAGGCATACGACGACAACCTGACTCGTTACAAGCAGGCAATCCCCCAACTGATGGCATACAATGCATTCCTCGTGGCAAGCAACGGTATATGCACAAAGGTCGGTGCGACATACGCCTCCTGGGATTTCTTCAAACCTTGGCTGAGACAGAAGGATGGCGAGCATCTGACAAAAGAGTTCAGAAGCCAGGTTGAAGAATTCGGACGAAGCCTTGACTATATGCTGCTTGGTTTGCTCAGCAAACGTAACTTGCTGGACTATGTGCAGAACTTCATAATGTACCACAAGGGCAACAAAATATGCGCACAGAACCACCAGTTCCTTGGCGTGAATAATGCAATAGAGAGATTCAGATATCTGCAGAGCCCTGATGTGAAAGAGGAGGATAAGGGCAAGATGGGCGTGTTCTGGCATACCCAAGGGTCGGGCAAGAGTTTCTCGATGGTTTTCCTTGCACGTAAGATTGTCCGTCAGTTCAAAGGCAACTACACCTTCCTGATAATCACAGACCGTGAGGATCTGGACGATCAGATTTATGGCAACTTCCTCCATTGCGGATTCATGTCGGACAGCGAGGAGTGCAGACCAAGCGACAGCGGCAAGCTGAGGGAAATGCTCCGGATGGACCACAAGATACTCTTCACACTCATTCAGAAATTCCGTTACGACAAGGGCAAGAAATATCCGCTGCTTTCGGAGCGTAGCGACATTATTGTCTTCATCGACGAGGCACACCGCACTCAATACAAGAGCCTGGCTGAGAATCTGAGGGCAGGATTGCCTAACGCCCAGTTTATGGCATTTACCGGTACGCCTCTGTTTGGCAGCAAGAAACTGACTAACCAATGGTTCGGCAAGACTGTGTCGGAATACAACTTCCTGCAGGCTGTCGAGGATGAGGCGACTGTGCCAATGACCTACAGCAACCATTTGCCAGAGATGCAGAACGAAAACCCTAATTTCTCGGATGACTTTGCCGAGATATTGGAAAACGACCTGCATACTGACGACGAGAAGATGAAACTCGAAAACGAGTTTGCCACACAGTTCCAGATTCTGAAACGTCCGAGCAGGTTGCGGGATATTGCCCATGACATAGTCAAGCATTTCCCATACCGAGGCTATCTGGGCAAGGGAATAGTGGCGAGCGTGGATAAATACACTGCCGTCAGAATGTACGACTATGTGAAGGAGGAATGGGACAAAGAGATTAAGGATATCAACAAACGTCTGCAAAAACTCGATAAAGAGTCGAGTGAATACAAGCGACTGCTGACTATAAGAAAGTGGATGCAGGAAACAGATATGGTGGTTGTCGTGTCGGAGGATGCAGGCGAGGACGAGAAGTTCAAGAAAGAAGGCCTTGACATCAAGCCTCACCGCGAAAGGATGAACAGCGTAAACGAGGAGGGTCAGACGCTTGAAGACCTCTTCAAGGCAAAGGATAGCAATCTGCGGCTTGTGTTTGTGTGCTCAATGTGGCTGACTGGATTTGATGCTCCTACAGTGTCAACACTATATCTGGACAAGCCAAGCGTTGGCCATACGCTGATGCAGACTATAGCCCGCGCCAACAGGACAACAGACTGTCTGGATGTGTTCGGCAGAAAGAAAAGTTTCGGCAAGATTGTGGCGTACTGCAATGTGCTCGGCAATCTGAAGAAGGCATTGGCAGTGTATGGCGATGACGATAACGGAGGAGAAATGCCGCCTGAGGAGGGCGATGCAGCAAAGAATCCAGAGGAGCTTTACAGCCTACTGCATCAGGCTATCGACGATTGCGTTGCCTGGTGTGAGGACTTCGACGTGGATCTGCCGTGCATCTTTAAGATAAATGATACGTTCTCGAAGATTGACGAGTTCAAAAGGTTTGCCGATATACTGATTATTCCTGTAGAGAGAAAAGCCCGTTTCCGCGCTTTCGACAACACTATCAGTTCGTTATACGACGAGTTGCTGCCAGATATAATCAAGCGCAAAGACGAGTTCGTGATGGCGGAAGTCATTCATTTCCTGCGTGAGGTGATAGACAATAACGTTGACGATGAAGAGTTGGAGAATGCCCGCAGAAAAGTGTCTGACCTGTTGGATATCAGCATAGTGACTAAGGATGGCGGTGAAAAATCGTATTACTGTGCTGCTGATTGCGTTGCTGATGATTATGGAAAGACATGCATCAGGAAATATAAAGAGTATGACCTTACACGCCTTGATTTCGACAAGATGCGCGAAGAGTTCAAGACTACGCCTCACAAGAATCTCGAGATAAGCAACCTGTCGCAGTATGTTGGCGACAAACTCGAGAGAATGCTTACGCAGAACAGCCAGCGCAGGAGTTTTGCAGAACGTTTTGAGGATGTAATGAACCGCTACAATTCGAGCAGCGACGGTGCAGAACAGGCATTCAACGAGTTGATGAACCTGATGGCAGAGTTGACAGACGAGGAACAAAGGGCTTCGCGCGAAGGACTTACGGAAGAAGAACTGGAACTTTTTGACATCTTGAAGAAGGACAAGATGACCAAAGATGAAGTGATAAGGGTGAAGAACGGAGCAAAAGAACTGCTGGCAAAGATAGAGGAACGGAGAAGAGAGCTGTTCCCTCTCTATTGGTACAGAGATTCATCGCTGCAACGCAAAGTCTATCATTTCATAGGCGACTCGCTGGATGTAATCTTGCCTCAATCATACGATAAAGAACTGTTTGCCGAGAAACAGAATGAAGTTTATAAACTGATTATGCAACGTGCTTCGGAAAATCGACTGTATGCGTAATAAATCTGCCTATAGGTCAAATTGCAGGCTGATAAGTATGCTAATACCGCATCATCGAAAAGGCAGACAGCTAATTGGACGATTTATGAAGTTTATTTTATAGGCATTAATAGCCGATAGAGAAGCGGCAGGAACGCATCCAAAAGGAATTAATAGAACACATTTAAGGCGTGTTCTAATAATATTACAAGACGATAACAATATGAAGACTTTTAATTTATTATCCTATGATAGGACAAGGGTAGAGAAAATTCTCGAGGAGGCTGGGATGTCGTTGGCAATACTTGGGCAAGCGACAGACGAGGATGAGAAAGATGCCATAATGTTGAGGCTTTTGGATGTGGGTTTGTATGCTGAATTGGAGAAATTTGTCGAGTCGGTTAGGGAGTTGGTCGCTCTGAAGGATGTGCTTAGGGATGAGTCTGTACCCGTCGAGGTGCTGCTGGACTACCATCACGTTTTGCAGAAGGAGTTGTTGTTGGTGGTGAACAAGATGTCTGTTGAGTTGGATAATTGTATTGGAAAGTGCAGTTCAGTAATGGATAATAACGAGAATTGTGCCAGTGAAAAGGCTAAGGGTAGCGAGTTTGTCAAGGGCGTTGAAATAGGTTGCGTGAATGAGGCAATTGAAAAGGTGATGGTGACGATGGAGATGTTGCAGCAGGTGGTCAGACGGTACGATGACGAACTGAATAAGATTATTGCGGAAATAGGTATGTTGGATAAGTCCTATGTATATGGCAGGGTTTGCGATTATGTGGCGGATTATGCCCGTAAAGAGAGAAAACAGGAGGAGAAGCGGCTGAAAATGCAGGCTCAGAAGATGAAGAATGAGAGGTACGAGAAGTTGTCGGATAAGCATTGGTGCGAGGTGTTGGAGTGCGAGGAGAGATTGATGAAACAGGCAAGCGAGGGAAAAATGGAGTCTACAGCAGAAGCGTGTTGTGACGATTATGACTGTTGGATGAGTAGCACGATGGAGTGGAACAAAGAACTGATGGATGAAATGATGCATATATGGACGGATGACGAACTGTTCGATATGGAGCAGTTGTTGTCAACTGATTGTGCTATAATGGAATTGCTGACAAGTGAGAATATAAAGTTGTTTGCACTGTTGGTCTTGAGAGGTGACATCATAAGAAGCAAGATGAATGAGGAGTTGAAAAGAAAGTTTGAAGCATGGATGGGCGATGAGGAGAAAGAGGGAAAAGAAAAAAGAAATGCAAAAACGAATGAAGACAAGAGGGGCGAGGAGGTGAAGGGCGTGTTGACAAGCAAGAACGCGATGAAGGAGTGGGCGAAACTGCAAAGAAGGGGATGGATTGACCAGAATTTGCACCCTTTGACAAATATGCAATTTGCTGCTGTGATTGCATCGGTGCTTGGCGAGAAACTGAATCTGAAGCCAAAATGGGCGGCTTTCGAGTGCCTGTGGGGTATGAAAGGGTTGGCAACTAAACTCACAAGAGCGTTGAGCGGAGGCAGCGCTGAGAAGTATTGTGATTTCCAGAAAGAGGTGGAGAAAGCATTGGGAATGAGCCATAAAAGAGATTGAAAAGGAGGAAAGACATGTAGGTGAAATGTAGGTAAAAAGTACGTACACGGGTATGTACATACAATAATTCAGTTAGACGGCAGGAAAGCCGTAACTTTGCACTCGTAATCGGGAAACCGATTGCGAGTTTTTTTATTTATAACAACGGAATTTGGAAGAGTCCATGGAGTAACGGTGATCACCTTCTTTCTGTCCTTTCTAAATTTCGATAATGATGAAAAGAAAAATTTATGCAGCTTTGGCTGCTGTCGTTGAGCATGTGTCTGCTCGACAAGTAGAAAACCGTTTTGACCTCTGCGAGGTAGATATGACTTTGATGAAGAATGTGTTGTCTCTGTTAAAGGATGAACTTGATGACCCTGTCGAGATGTTGCCAGAGGAATTGCAGTGCAGACTGTTGTACCCCGAGGCGTTCCGCAAGGCTGTGAGAACAGGGTTGCTGTCAGTGAAGGGTGGTCGCGTGGTGACTAACCGTTTCAACGGTGTCCTGTATGCCTATCTGTTCGGAAGGTTGTTCGCAGATGACTATCCCGAGCGCGTCTGCGGCAGAATGCTGTGGGGTAGAGGTGGTGAGTTTTTCCCTGTGGCTGTGCTTCAAAGGTATTTCCTCGTCAGAAACCTGAAGCAACTGAGGTGGAACTCCATAGGTAATAGAGTGCCAAAAGACCATCAAGTGGTTGATAGTGTGTTCGATGAGCGGTAAACATTTGGTAAATTCAAAAATGGGTCGGATTTTGGCATATTAGGGTGAGGGCGGAAAACAATACGGCAACCGCCCCTAACCCTAAGGTCTAATCACTAAAAACAATCAAAATGGAAAACAAAAAAGTAATGAACGATGAACAGAGACGACTCGTGACTGAGAATATGAATCTTGTGGATAAAGTCATGCGGAAGTTTTACGGTGTGACACCGGACGAGGATGACATAAGAGGGGCTGCAGAGGAGGAACTATGCTATGCGGCAATGAGGTATGACAAAGATAAGAATACTGAGTTCAGGACGTTCGCAATGAAATGGATGACCGAGAACGTGAAGCACCAGTTGAGAAAACACGTACCGCAGTATGTCGATCCGGAAGGAAAGACCATGTTCGTGACAGTGGTCTCGATAGATTCGCTGGCAGGTAATGATGATGAGAATGATGACGAGATGACAGGTGAGGATATAATCCCGGCTGAGAACCCGAATGATGCCGAGAACCGCGAGGTGACGCATGAGAGATTCGAGTTGCTGATGAAGGGCCTGACGAAGCGCGAGAGAAAGATGTTGTTGGCAAAGTTTGAGTTCAGAGACCAGATGAGCATAGGACAGATGGC
>JAGHVI010000096.1 GCA_018064385.1 Candidatus Minthenecus merdequi | reverse complement strand
TGTCAGTCGGTCACATAGCCCGCTATGCTCCCTTCTTTCGCACAGCAATCTGCTAAAAATAAACTTCAAAATCGTCTCAACCTAATTAATAGAACCACCCTTCAAATAAAAATCATAATAGGTTGGCAGCAGCAGCTCTGTCTCTTTGGCGAGAGGATTCTGTTCCACAAATAACTTTGCATTACTGTCAATCATTATAGTACTGCGGTTCAGAGTGTCATACTCCGGCACTTTCAACTCTTCAATGCTTGGGTTGCCTGTACGGGCAAAATTCACTAATATGTTGCTGAACTTTTTGGTCAGCATTGGGTCGTAAGGTGCACCAGTCTGATACGACATATTGTTGAATGCGTATGTCAGTTCGCATGCGTGACAAGCTTTCAGGTAACTTACTCAAGTTTTGCATGTCGTGTTCTAGCTGGAAGCCAGTATCTTAGTAACTGGGTACATACTCTGAGCATAGGGAGAGGATGTGCCCAGATAGGGGACTTCCTAAAAGTCGGTGGCTGGAAGTCACTACCATGAATGGATACATCGTTTTTGTTGCCTGCCGACAAGAATGTCATTGCTTTGCTGATGGCGCAATAAAATCACAATGGCATATTATCAAACAATACATCAGCCGTAATCATTCGTGAGTATTTATAACTGTATTGATTGTTCAGCAATCCGTTAGGTGTGATGAACACCGTCATTATTGATTTTCTGGTCTTAGTCGCCTTGCGGAATGTTCTCAACCTTTGCTGCAAAACCCTGTCATAATCCTTCGTAATCTCGTATTCATTCACCGAATATTTCATTTCACAGACAGTTACAGTCTTGTCTGCCCTATCCACAAGCAGGTCTATCTGTGTGCCATGCAGCAAATCCTCATCGGCATCTTCCTGTGCAAGAACTGCCTTCGTCGGTTTGTAGTACCAGCACCCAGGTTTATTTGTCGTGCCGTCTATGCCAAGTCCTTTTATAATGTGCTTCAGGTGTATCAGGCAAGTCATCTCGAACGCATATCCGAACCATTGCTCCGTCTGATTTCTTTCCTGTAGTGTAATCCACTGTCTCTCCCTCTGGTTGCCGCTGTCTTTCACCCATGACAGATACAGATGGCAAAATGGGTCAATCAGTTGGTACAGTGTCTCTTTTTTGCTTTTCCCGAATGGAACGTAACTCCTTATAAAGTCGCATTCCTCCAGTTCTCTCAGTATTTTAGTCAGGTTTCCATTTCTGATAATGCCTGTTGCTGCTGAAATTTCCTCTCTTGTCAACCCCTTTCTTTTCGCCTTGAGTGCCCCTATTGTGTCTATGTGCTTGTCGGCTTTGAAGTACAGCGAGTTGAATATCCTCCTGAACTCATCGTGCAATTCTCCTTTCCGACTGAAACACAGACTGTCTATGTTCTCAACGGCACTTTTTCCTTTCTCGAACAGTGACAGATAATATGCCACACCACCTATCGTCATGTAAGTTTCCAGTATCTCCGCTCTTCCGTAACTGAACCCTTTCGCTTTGAAATACATCTCTGTTTCGCCCAACGAGAATGGCGCAAGTCTTATCGAGTGTGTCACGCGGTTGTGCAGTCCGCCTCGCGAGTTGATTACCTTGCTCAGCATCCAGCTTGTCGCACTTCCGCACACTATCAGTTTTATGTCCTTCCTGTAGCTTGCCCAATCGTTCCAGAAGTGTTCAAGCGCACTCACGAATTTCGCTCCTCGTGTGTCGAACCATGGCAATTCGTCGATAAATATAATCTTTGGTCCTTCTTTTTTTGCCTCTATGCAGCGTTCCAGAATGTCAAATGCGCTAATCCAGTCTTCTGGTAGTTCTTCTTTTTTGAAGTATTTTGCCACCGCCATCTGGAAGTTCCTCAGCTGTTCCTCGTTGCTCGCGTTTTCCATTCCTGTCAGTCTGAATGTGAATCTATTTTCAAATAGTTCCCTGATTAGAAAGGTTTTACCTATTCTTCTTCTTCCAAAGATTACTATGAACTCAGACTGTTCTGATTGGATATATTGTTCCAGTCTTTCGCATTCTTCCGTTCTTCCGATGATGCTGTTTTTCATATCTTTGTTGTTGTTTGTTTCTGGCGGCAAAGGTACGTTTTTTTTTTGATACCACCAAACTTTTTGACATTAACTTTGGCGAAATCTCAGTTTTTATATGAGATTTAGCCGACTTTGTGAATGCTAACTTTGGCGAAATCTCAGTTTTTATATGAGATTTAGCCGACTTTGTGAATACTAACTTTGGCGAAATCTCAGTTTTATATATGAGATTTAGCCGACTTTGTGAACGCCAACTTTGGCGAAATCTCAATTTATATATGAGATTTAGCCGACTTTGTGAATGCTAACTTTGGCGAAATCTCAGTTTTTTAAATGTGATTTAGCCTAATTTGTGAATGCTAAATTTGGCGAAAGGTCA
>JAGHVI010000137.1 GCA_018064385.1 Candidatus Minthenecus merdequi | reverse complement strand
TGTCAGTCGGTCACATAGCCCGCTATGCTCCCTTCTTTCGCACAGCAATCTGCTAAAAATAAACTTCAAAATCGTCTCAACCTAATTAATAGAACCACCCTATAAGTGAAAAAGGTGTATATGTAAAAAAAACAGTCTGTCAGAAATTATGACAGACTGTTTTTTATGCAAAGAAACTTCTTTCAAGAAAGAGGTTCAACAGAGACGAAAGACTTGTTGCCGCGAGTTTTGCGGAACATAACAATACCATCAATGAGAGCAAACAGTGTGTGGTCTTTGCCCATACCGACATATTGACCAGGATTGTGCACTGTACCACGTTGACGAACGATGATATTACCAGCTTTAGCAAACTGGCCACCGAAAACCTTGATACCGAGTCTTTTGCTTTCAGACTCACGGCCGTTCTTAGAACTACCGACACCTTTTTTATGTGCCATACTGTTTTTTCTTCAATTTAAGCGTTAATACTCTTAATCATAATCTCTGTGAAGTTCTGGCGGTGACCGTTCAATTTGCGATAACCTTTACGACGTCTTTTGTGGAAAACGATGACTTTTTCGCCACGGACGTGAGATAGAACCTCAGCTTTAACAGTTGCGCCTTCAAGAACGGGTACACCAACTTTGATGTCACCATCCTTGTCAACCAACAAAACCTTCTCGAAAGAAAGTTCAGAACCGCGTTCTGCACTTTCCATACGGGGAACGAAGATTTTTCTTCCTTCCTCTACCTTGAACTGTTGTCCAAGGATTTCAACGATTGCATACATGCTTTAAACAATTGTTTATATGTTAATTAGACGGGGAGGCGAGTGTTCCGACCATAGATGGAAGGATTTAACTTCTTAATAAAAATGCCTCTGTGCGAATGTCTCCCGAAAGAGCGTGCAAAGGTACGACTTTTTTTTGGATTGACCAAACGTTTTACCAATAATTTTATACTTTAAAAAATAATTTTTGCACCGAATGTCATATTGAACCCGATATTGTCGTATCCATTCCAATTTTGCCATTTTACTTTATCGATAGAGCCAAGGATATTATTTGCTCTAACATAAACGGTTACAAGTTTCTTTATCAGATAAGATGCACCGATGTTCAGGTCGTTAATATCATTCAAGTCATCAATGTTAAGATTCTTAGCATCGAAATAGCGGCGGCCTGTGGCAAGATAATAGTTAACATCCAATCGAAGATTGTCAATAGGCATAAACTCCATACCTAAATGCAATTCACATTCCGGTTTATAGAAAATTTCACCGTCACCTTTAGTAAACCATTTATTCCAGGCAAAATCTGCTATAAAAGAATATCTTTCCTTAAAAACATATCTTGCATTCAGACCAATTTGAAGATGATTAACATTAACAAAATCAGTTATGAAATACCGAGTAACGGGAGCTTCGGGCTTATAGATTTCTCTTTTATTTGAGAAATTTACTTCGTTGTTGATGATTGCATACTGAACTCTGGCATTCAAAGAGAGATCGCGTATAGGAGTTACGGTAAGTCCGAGGCGGAAATCGGCAGGAGTGTAAGTGTTTTTCAAGGTATCATTAAAAATGAAATAGGGATTGATGTCCATCACATTAGCGACAGAATTGCAACGATAATCACCTACAGCAGCCAATGTCAGACGTATCATCTTGTGAGGGTGTAGTGTTGCAGTCACATCAGGCATAGCGTTGAAGACGCCACCTCTGACACAAGCCATCACCATTCTTGCACCGACACGCAAATCAAGCAGTGGCATATTCAGATTGTAATATGGCGAAACCTCAACAAAGGCATTATTGCTATTATCAAGAATATTTCCGATGCTATTGTAGATGTATCCTTCGGAACGAACTTTGAGTTCTATCTGGTGCTTTCCGAAAGTTTTGTAACCAGTTACTCCGCCAAAAATGTACAACTCAGTCATATCTTCGTACTGAAGGTCATCCATACGATAACCTAAATCGGCTTTGTAATCCCAATCTTTAATACTCTTGGTGGAATGAGCTCCCACGCTCATATTCAGGGTGTGGCGGCTTTGGAATTTCTGATAATTCAAGGCTTTCAGCGTATCCCATTTCAAATCGTCCTTGCCATAATAACTATAGTACTGGTTGCGATACAGAATATTTGCATCTATCTGATGACCAGAAGAGATAGTGTGTTTATAGTCGAAATTTATGCCTGTGCGGATATAAGCTTTGGGGTCATTTTTCCCTGTATATATGCCAAAATGTTTCAGATGGACGTCAAGGAAATTACTTTCGGTGTTAAGAATTTTGTAATAACCTTCAGCGCGCCAATTCATATTGAAGCCAAGCCCCAGATCGGCATAACCGGTTTTTGCAGCCTTCAGTTTGACAACGCTTTGTTTTTCGGGTGCAAGTGGCGAAAAAGGAGTTTGCGGATTGATAGGCAAAGCATAATTGGAGTAGGTCAGATTTGAAGGTTTGACAGAGGTTTCCTCAATCTTATATTCAATATCCTTTCGTTTGACATTCTTGATTTCTGGAGTATATTCCTTTTCAATATTGATTTGGCGTTCCACCGTGGTGGTGTCTTCCTCTTGTGCAGAAACCATTCCAAAAGAGGCTAAAAACGCCATAATTAACCAAGTACGTTTCATATTTTATTCTGTTATTTCGTCATTATTAGAGACTTCTTCAAGTTCTCTCATTCTGGTGTTTATCATTTCGTGGATGTCATCATCGGCAGAGTAGTTTTCCTGAAGACTTTCGAGGTACATACGCGCCATCACCTTATCGTCCTGAGCTTTATAGATGTCGCTGAGAAGCAAGAAAGAACGCGCCATCCAGTATTGATGAGAAGTACCGGCTTCAATCAGCTGCATAATCACAGCCTCGCTCTGTTTGATTTGTCCATTGTCAAACAGAAACTGAGCATAAAGGTAGCTTGATTCTGCACCAACTTTTGTGTTAGTCTCTTTGCTCAGTTCAATCAGGTCAATCACAGCACTGTCAGTACGATGGAGAGCTATGTATGATTTAGCTCTATTGTAGCGAGCTTCGCGGACAAGTTCAGCACTGTTGCCTTTAAGTTCCAAAATATTGTTGGCTGCAGTAATGGTTTGTTCGTAGAGGTTGGTGTAATAACTGCAACGAAGAATTCCCAGGCGTGCGGTTGTGCGGTTTTCGCCAGTGGTAGCCACGAGCAAAAGTTTGTTGAAATAAGTATTAGCCGAGGCATATTCACCTTTGTCGTAGGCAATTTCGGCGGCACGGAGCAAAGCAGGTTCCATATACTCATTACCGTCCATAGTGGTCAGTTTGTGATAACGGAGCATAGCCTGTTGCTTGTTACCTATATTATAATAAGACTCAGCCAGATAGAATTGTGCAGTAATGCAGTTGAACGAGAGTTCATCGCAATATCTTGTTATATAATTGTTGAGAGCACCGACAGCGACATTCCAGTCGTTCTTCATATAAATTTTTTCGGCAGCAAGGAATTGTAACGAGTCCTCCTCGTTGCTGTTCACGGTTTGGACAGTGATACCGGCAACAGACTGTCGGAACTGCAGATAATCGTCAACGCGGTTGGCCTCGACGCTAAGCGACTGCATACCATCAAGAGCTACACGAGCTTCTTCGGACGATGGGTACTTGTCAACCACGAATTTGTAAGCATCGAAAGCCTCGTCAATTTTGTTAAGGTTAGCATTAAGCATAGCAATTTCCAGGGTAGCCTTGCGTGTCCATTTGCTCATTGGATGTTGTTTTTGCAACGACAGATAAGCTTGAATAGCCTCCTCGTTTTTCTCTTGAAGGACATAAGTTCTTCCTATTTCGTACATAGCTTCATCGTTCCAATCTGATTGAGGGTGACGAGAAAGGAGTCTTTGCAAAGCTTCTATCTTCTCAGTGTAATTATGTTGTAATCCATAAATTTGAGCAATTTGGTACTGAGCATAATCAGCATATTTATCCTTAACAGGGACGCTCCAATAGGTGTTCAGAGCATTTTCGAAATCGCGGTTATTGTAATAACAGTCACCCATTCGGCAAATGACATCGCTATTCAATTCGCTCTTTTCTGAACCGCTGATTTCTTGGAATTTAGCGAAATAAGGGCGAGCCATACGATACTCTTTTTGTTCCCAATAAGTGTAAGCCAGTGTGTAATATGCTTTAAGCAGGCAATCTGTTGATTTCTTCTGAGGGGTAGAGAGGTATTTTTTTATGTCATTTCGAGTAGCCTCAACATTATTTGTTCTGTAAGAACATTCGGCACGCCAAAGGTAAGCCTGAGAGGATTTAGACTTATCAGTATTCATAGCAATTGACTGAGAGAACCAGTCGTAAGCCTCGTTGTAATTTCGTTGTTCGAGTGCATCAACGCCCAGTTTGAAGAGGGCAGTTTCTTTAACCTGATTGAGTTTATCGCTTTTGACGTCCATTTTGTCGATAGCGGCAATAGCTGCGCGGTAGTCATTTTCAGCCATATAAGCTTCAGCCATATGTTCAAGGATAGACTCCTTGTATTTTGACTTAGGGTATTCGTTGACGAAACCTTCGAAAGCTTTTACGGTCTCGCCGAACGGAGCTTTGCGTTCGTAAGTAGCCAAAGTGTAATTGTAGGCGGCTTCCTCTTTAGTGGCGGGGTCTTGAGCAGACTGAACAGCCTTTTGGAAAGCTATGCCTGCGTTTTGAGGCATATTGAGTTCCAGATAACAATAGCCAATATAGAGATAAGCATTGCAAGCAAACGAGTCATTGACGGCAGTCAGTCTGCCCAAAGCGGTGATAGCATTTTTGTACTCCTTGATTTTATAATAAGCCAGACCCTGCATATAAATAGCCTCGCGATGAGGTTTCTTTTGTTCGCGGACATAATTAGACAAAGCAGAAGCGGCCTCGTGGTAAGATTGGTTGCGGTAAGCATTTTCACCTATGATTCGGTAAGCCTCGTTGCGGTGTCTGCTTTTAGGATATTTTTCCAACAGTTCCATACCTTTTTCGACAGAAGCTTGGCGTTGACCGCGTGCGTCGTAAATTTGGAGGATATGGAACTCGGCAGACTCCTTGAACTTAGCATTATCGTCAATCTGATGGAAAGCCTCAATAGCTACGTCATAATTTTTAAGACAAAATTCGGAATAAGCGTAATAATAGCCCGACTCATTATAATAATGTCTGCTATGATTCATAGATTTTTGAAAACCCGCGCTTGCCTTATTGTACTCCTTGAGTTGTAGATAACTGTAAGCCAAAGCGAAATCGCATAGTTCCTCATTCTCATAATTCAGGCATCGGCTATCGACTTGGGAAAGAGATTGAACGACCTTAGCCCATTCTTTCTTTTCATAATACCAGCGTCCCTCCATATACTTGAGTTCACCTTTTTTCTCGCTTTCGGGGTATCGGCACAGATGAGCTTCGATGCGAGAGAGGGTTTCCTTGGATTTCATCATAAAATGGCAGTAGCAGAGCCAATAGCAAGCGTCTTCAACCTTTGAGTTAACGCTTGCTGGGGAGATACGCACTTTTTGCGCACCTATTGTTTTGATACTTTCGAGGACGGCATCATTGTTTTCGGCAACGAAGCGTTCCAGGTATTTGCAACTTACACCAAAATAGCCCTCCTCAGCCAATTGGACTCCTTTGGTGTAGCAATAATCCCAGCTGTCGTGTGACATAGTTTGCTGCCCACGGGTGTCAAACGTAGTCAGGAACAACATCACAAGCAATGTGACAGTGGTCAATAATGTACTTTTCATATATTGTTGATTTTATGTGAGTTCAATAAATTTATATGGTGGGTGAGAATTTTGTTCTGAGCAGATTACCTGTCAGAAATAACAGCGCACGCCTGCTGTTCCCCAAGCCCCATCATATTTCATATTTGCTTTGTCAATCAATGTTCTGCAACCAGCCTGCCAAGTTATAAAAAGTCCGAAAGGGGAGTTTTTTGGCATTATGAGATGTTTTCCCCTGATAATAAAACTAGGGTTATTGCAGTGTGAAATTTCGAAATCGCGCATATCAGTGAACTGTATGCCGATATTCCAATCAGCATTATGGACGCGACACCATACTCCCAAATCGTAGATCCAGCTGAGAGACCAATCATACTTCCGTTTGCCCTCCTTGACGGATACAGGGGTATTGAAATGGGTCATTGCGCCGGCAGCGATATAGAAATACTCTTGTTCGTAAAACGCTGCAAGACTGAAATTCATATCCATAAAATTGTCTTCAGCGAACAAACCGTAGAGGTATTGGTTTCTCAAACCGATAAAGCGGCAATCTTTCAATGGCAGTTTGAAATCGCCTCTTATCGTGATATTGTATAGGTTATTTGTTGTAACTCTCAGTCCTGCCAGCATAGAGAACCACTCAGTGGCATCCCAATTAAGAAACATATTGGAATGAACCATATTTCCATAACGTTCGTGGTGTTCATAGCCGAGTTCTCCGATGAACATCAAATCTGACGCAGCACGTTTGCGTTCTTCTTGGAAACTGATTCGTAATGCCTCTGCACGACGTTCAAAGTCAGTAACAATAGAATCGTAATTTTGAGCGTTTGTATTGCAACAAACTGACAAATAAGATAATAACGCAATTAAAGGCGTGAGAAAACAATTCAATTTCATTTTGCAAATATACACAAAAGTTTTGGTTTTACCAAACAGATTTATGAAATTTTTTCCACAACGCAAAAAAAATGTGGTAAGCCTGGTTTTTGTTTCTGATATTAGTAAGGTGAGGTTCTATAAATTCGATTATCATGCTTAATCTGCCAGAGATTGAGGATATTGGCATACGGTTGGATGTGTAGATATACACATAGCAGTTTGTCTGGTTGTAAGTGATTGATAATCATATTCACTGTCCGTAGGGAATAGGTTGCGCATAGGTAAGGAGTTTTAACTTGCTTTTATGAGTTGAGATTGCATCTTAGATAATTCTCAAAATAATTCTAAATTATTTGTCTATGTCAAAAATATTTCTTACCTTTGCAGTCGCAAACCTGCGCTGATGGGATGTCTCATTTGGGGTAGGGAAGCAGACATATTATTAAGCGTTTATTGACGCTTGTTTCGGTCTGTTGGAATCTGGTAAATTTTACATGTACCTTGAAACAAGATTGTTAATGGATGCTTGTGGCGTATGTAATTACTTGTGTTTTTCTGAATGCAGTAATACGTATTGGCGCAGGCTACATTGTCATTCTTGGTACATGGGTTTACCAGAGCCTCAACAGAGAGAATGACAATGGTGGACTGCGTTTTTTTTGTCCCATAAAGAATAATACAAATCAAAACAATACATAATTACGAAACCATGTTATTTACTTCTGATGACACTTCTGCTTACGAGTTCACTAATGGCGGAAGATAGAGTCAATTCTTTGGCCAACACGCCACAAGGCTGGGATAATGCCAATTTTACCATTTGCTACTACAATGGCAATTCTGTCTATAACATTCGATCGTCTGAATTTTGCCATCCAGGCAAGATATTCAGTCTGAAGGTATCACCTAATTCACTTTCGTTTGCTGTCCTTTATGCCAAAAAGAATGGGCGCGGTGTAAAACTGTATTCATACACGGACGGAAAAGATTTGTACACATTCAAGTTGGAATCAATGCCTACGGCAATAGCATACAGTGCTAATGCCAAATACTTTATGATTGCAACAGACGATTACGATGTGCAGGTGTATAATC
>JAGHVI010000037.1 GCA_018064385.1 Candidatus Minthenecus merdequi | reverse complement strand
TTTATAAATTCGTTGCAAAGATACTACTTTTTTATTAAATAACTCCATTCTTTTTTATTTTTTTATTCCCTTTCTCCCACTTTTTTTTAATAATATAGTTTTCAACATATTACAGAAAGGACCAAATGGAAAGGTAAGTTATTGATAATCATATTCACTGTCCGTATGGGGTTGGTAGCGCAAAGGTAAGGAGTCTTTAGAATATCGGCAATGAATTTTGGAAAGAAATTATAAATTGCGGCATAAAAAAAATATATACGAAAAAAGTTTGGTTTTGTCAATAAAAAGCCGTAACTTTGCATAATAATTGCCATAAAAAAAAAGCACCGCAAAGATATGAAAAAGTGGAAAAAAATAATACTGTGGACATTAGGTAGTTTGTTAGCATTGACAATAACATTTATCCTGACAATCAACACGATAGTATGTCATATACTATGTACAAAAGTTGATAATGCCATAGCGAAGACTGACACTGTGATGATAGGATACGGAGAGATTAATGTTGACGTATTTACGGGCAGAATGTGGGTTAAGGATGTCGTTTTCCAGACGGACAAGTTGCCGGAAGACTCGTTTCGTGCATATTCACGAATGAAAATAGACATGGTAAAATTGGAGGGAGTGAACTATAAATCACTGCTTCGCAACAGGGAGATTGACCTAACGGGTTTACTGATTGACGGTGTGATGTACAAAGGCATTCTGGACACAAAGGCAATGGCAGCACACAAAATGGCTGACGATGTATGGGAGGATCAGAAACGTAAATTTGGGATATTTCTGAAAGAGGCTCAGAAACATCTGAAACGAGTAGGGTTGAGGCGATTAGCGGTCAAAAATGCAAAGGTTGATATGAGGGCTCTTGAGACAGGATTGTCAATAAAAGTACAAAAGATGGGCACTGAGTTGAATGATTTGGGATATAACCTGCGAGACAGCATACCATTCCACTTGGACAATGCCAAATTGCATGTATATATCAACGATGTAAATGTCAGGATGCCGGATTCGCTGATGAACATATCGACATCGGCTATATTCACGACACCGGCAGTAAGGGGTTTAGTGATAGCTGACATAAAATTTGCTACAGACACAGTATATCAAGAAGACAAAAAATACCATTCAGTAAGCATAGACACAGTGAGACTGGAACATATCGGGTTGCCTGATCCCAACAAAAAGAGGAGTTTTTCGGTAGAGAAGTTGAGGGTAGTGAACTGCAACTATTTTGGCAGTATAGATGAACAAGCGAAACGAGAGGGAAAAAAGAAGAAAAAATTGGAAGAAATAAACTTTGACAGCTTAGGATTCGAGACAAAAGAAGCAATACTGATAGCCAAAATACAGAAAAAGCAGAATGAATTGATGACTGAGCAGAAAAAAGAGATGCTCGAAGCAATGCAATTATGGTTCAACGAGATATTACTGAATCATATCGCGTTTGAAAACATCAATATGCACTTGAAATCGTACAAGACGAAATTAGACCTAAAGGCAAAAAATATAAACTTTTCATTCAACGATTTGGGTTACAGCCTTATAGATACAATACCATACCATTTCGACAGGAACGTATATTCCATCGGTATTGGCAAGGTAGATATGACAATGCCTGATGGTCTTATAAAATTGAGTTGTAACAGTTTTGAGCATAAAAACTGCGGTCCATTGTGCATTGGCAAGACAAGAATATATAACACAACGGACAAATGGCGTTTGGCGCACATAAAAGGGGACGTGACCTCAACATGGATAGACATAACACTTGACACATTCTTCACCTCGGGGTTCAGTCCATTTGCGACATTTTACAAAGGAGAGTTACAGATGGAAAGCATTACAGCTATTCTTGGCGATATGTATATGTTCACGGACAATCGCAACATGACCATAAAAGAATTCAAAATGCCATCTAAAAAATCATTAATGGAGATTAAGAATATGCTGCATGTAGGAGTTATCAGGGTAGGTGTACGTAAAATGAAGGCAGACATTACAGGCATATACGCCAATCCAGGAGAGATAACGCTGAGGGACGCAATAGTAGCGTTGCGCGATACGACATTCCAAGAAATCGAAGCAGAAGACTTGCATATAAAAATTCCAGACTCAGACATCTGTATGGACATACAACAAATCCATACAAGTAAAGAGAAGAAAGGGTTAATAGTAAAAGACATAGCATTTCGGACAAGCGAGGAATACGTCAAAGGCGAACAGTTTCACAGCATAGACATAGACTCGATATTGCTGGAGGGTATTTTGTTACCTGATTTCAAGGACAAGACAGACATTGCTGCGTCTTGTTTGAGAATAGTTCATCCCGTATATAGGGCATACATTGACGAGAAAAGCAAGAAAAATATGAAGCATGGGAAGATAGTGGAGACAGAAGACGAAGAGACGTTATACGGTGAGAATGTAATGGAAAAAAGAAAAAAAGCATTCAAGAAAGCACAGTTGAAGAACCTAAAGAACGTTATGCAAGATTGGTTGGACAATGCAAAAATAGGTCAAATCAAATTGGACGATGCGGATGTAGATATTCATTCCATACGATCAGGTTTTTCACTGAAAACAACGGATTTTGCACTTCATATGAGCGGAGTTGGTTTTAACATAGACCGATATATGCCAATGAACCTAAAAGATACAAATATGTCGTTTGACCCGATAAGGAACAACTTCAAACTATTAGGGAACAAAGTAATAACGAACCTGACATTGCGCAACCTACACACCACCCTACCCGACTCGTCGATGTTCTTGAACGTAAAGCGCGTATATACAGATCACAGCACGCATAGTCTGATAATCACAGGAATAAGATATGCTACAGATACAGTCATACCGTTAGACGAAATGTATCACGATGCAAGCATAGACTCGATAAGATTTGACGGCATAATATTGCCAGACCTGAAAGAACAGAAGGAGGCATCGCTTTCGAACTTGCGTATAATAAACGCATGTTACTATGGACAGATTGACGAAAAGCGGAAGAAAGCCAAGAAAAAAGAGATTATCAACGGCGAAGAGGTAGAAGAAGAGTTGACAGAGGAAGAGAAGAAGAAAATCATCAAGCACGAGAGGACAATGCAAATGCTGAACGACCTGTTCAAGGGAGCATCATTAGACAAAATCTCGCTGGAAAACGCAAATGCAAAAGTGCGTTCGTTGTCAAGTAACCTTGATTTGGACATTACTGGGGTGAACCTTGAGTTGAATGATATTTCGTACGAACTGGAGAATGTCAAGGGATTGAACTTTAATGACTCTATATACTGCTTTGGAATAAATCATGCAGACATTATGCTACCTGACAGTTCGATGGTTATGGAGATAAACAACCTGCGTCATTCAAACTGCGGACCATTGACATTAGGCAGGACAAAAATGCATAATACCGTAGATAAATGGGAGATAGCTCATACAAAGGGAGATGTTCCAACAACATGGATGAGTATGGTGATAGACACAGTACACACGTCAGACATAAACCCATTCAAAATAGCACAAACAGCAGGCAAAATACGATTGGACACTGTGACAGCGGTAATAGACACAATGTACATATTCCGCGATATACGTTATGCACCGAAGAAACCATATCGGATGCTTCACAAGCCGATAATGTCAGCGCCAGCTAAAATTGCCGATATGTTCTCGCTTAATGTTGCAGATGCGACAATCAACGAGATGGATATTGTTCTGCCAAAGACTGATAGTTGCGTGATGAAGATGGCAATGCAAGACATTCATGGTCTGGTATATAATGTAAACACCAAGCCAGGTAATGTGATAACAGTTGAGGGGGACGCACACTGGGGAGGAGGAACAGCGCATTTGAATATGTCTATACCGTTGAATGAGAGATGTCCGTGGGACTTGTCGATGACGGCAAAGGATATTGATATGAGTTGTCTGAACGACTTGACATACCCTATAGCAGCATTGAAAATAGGAGGAAAGATAGACGAGTTGAAGACAATAATCAGTGGAGATTCGGCAAATGCCCTTGGGTATTTATCATTATCATACAGCGGACTGGACATAAAATTCCACAAAGGGTCGCCAACACCTATAAAATTCATACAAAAGAACCCTAAGTTTCTGACATTCCTTGGACGCTCGTTCGTAACAAAGAGCAATCCACGACACAAGGGTCGAATGCCATTAGCATATCAGGCAGAATGGAAAAATGATGTATGGAAGCCTTCAGCATTATTTATGATTGGACCACTTATCAAAGGAACAATTGAGACAATGTTGCCAGGGTTGTTCGTACACAAGAGGGTAAAACAGGACAAACTGATTATAAAACATAACTTTAAGGAACAGAAATAATATGGACGATGTTATATTGAATGCGCACAACAAGGCGGAATATCCGCCAATGCACACGGCAGAGCATCTGCTGAACCAGACGATGGTCAGGATGTTCGGCTGTCCAAGGTCGAGGAACGCCCACATAGAGCGCAAGAAAAGCAAAGCCGACTACGAGTTGATGTCAGCACCAACAGAAGAACAGGTGCGCGAGATTGAACGCCGTGTCAACGAACAGATTGAGCGCAATATGGACGTACACATATCTTATATGAAACGAGAAGATGCTGCATCGTTGGTTGACCTATCGAAATTGCCTGCGGAAGCATCAGAGACATTGAGAATTGTGAGCATAGGCGATTACGACAACTGCGCATGTGCCGGAACGCACGTAGCAAACACAAGCGAGATTGGAAAATTCGTGATATTAACGCATGACTACACTGATGGTCGATGGAGAATGAGGTTCAAACTGGAAAATACAACTTGGAACGAAAATTCACTAATAGCAAAATAAAGTATATGAAAAAGATTACATTACTGGTAATTGTTGCATTCGTAATAATGATGTCAGGTTGCAACAAAGATGTCAAATACGTCATCAAAGGCATTGCCGAAGATTATCCAAACGGGACGAAAGTATATCTGATGATGAAGGAAAAACCAAATTGGATAGCAGTAGATTCAGCTATTGTAATGGAGGGACGGTTTATTATGAGCGGACAGGTATATCCAGGTTTTTTGGGTTACATAGGCGTTGACGACAACAGAACTATGATTGTCGTTGAGTCAGGCGAAATAGTCATAGACCTAAAAGACGGTAATCCTCATGGCACGACAAGCAACGAAGAATTGACAACATTCAACCATAGTATGGAGATTCTGAAAGACCAGATGTCAATGATAATCGTCAAGCGGGACAGTCTGGACAACCAAGATACTGCGACATTCGCAAAATTGAATGCTCGTCTTGAGGAATTGAATCAAGAGGAGATGCAGATGTTGGCTAATGTCATAAAGGAAAACATAACAAACCCATTGGGAGTTGGATTATATTGTATGTATAACTCAGCGTTTGCCGAAGACATTGACTTCTTGTTGACACTGTCGCAACTGATTCCCGAAGAGTATTTAGAGCAGGCATACGTATCGAAAGTGCTTGAGAATGTGAGTATCATCTCGTGCACATCTGTGGGTAATAATTTCACAGATTTGTTGATGACAACAAGAGAGGGCAATGAGGTGCGTTTGGACTCGTTGATTAAAAGGAACAAATATGTGCTACTTGATTTCTGGGCAAGCTGGTGTGCGCCATGTCGCCAGTCACTGCCGGGTATAAGAATGCTTTACGAAAACTGTAAAGACAAAGGGTTGTGTATTGTAGGAATATCGTTGGACGAAGACAAAGAGGCGTGGGAGAATGCATTAGAGAAATATAAGATGGATTGGTTACAGGTAGGCGAGATGTTGGGGTGGGAGTCAGAGCACGCGGCAACATACGGAGTGCGTGCGATTCCTGCCACTGTATTGATTGATAGTACAGGAACGATAATAGGGAGGAATCTTGAGGCAAACGAGGTAGCTGCTTTGTTTGACAAATAAGAAAACCCTGAACCTGAAAAAAGAGCCACACAACGTGGCTCTTTTTTTATCTTTTCCAAAACGAAGGGGAGAAAAGCAGCAAAATGGTAAAAAGTTCCAGACGACCGATTAGCATAAGAAACGAAAGAATCCACTTGCAAGCGGCAGGAACAGCAGCATAAGTGTCTGCAGGACCAAGATTGCCAAGTGCTGGACCAAGGTTTGAAAGAGCTGCGAATGCCGAACTGATAGCATCAGTTGCATCAAGACCCAAACACATCAGAGCAAGAGAGGATACGATAATAATAGCCAAAAAAATAATGATGAAAGCATGGACATTGTTGACCACTGACTCAGGAACCATACGTCCATTGATACGGACAGGCATTATAGCCCGTGGGTGTATGATGCGACGAAACTCGTAGAAAACATTCTTGGCAGCAATGTGAATGCGTATAATTTTGACACCGCCGGATGTCGAACCGGCACAGCCGCCAAAAATGCTAATCAGAAAAATGAGCATCCATAGCAGACCAGGCCAAGCAAGATAATCACAGGAACTGAAGCCGGAAGAAGTAATCAGTGAGACAACATTGAAAAGTGCGGTACGGAAGCTCCGTTCAACACCTGCGAAAGAGATATTCGGAGAAAACACACAAAGTCCAGTAAAAACAACAACTGTCGTAACAAAAATAATCCAAATGAAAGAGCGAACCTCCTCGTCACGGAACAATTTTTTGCGCTGACGACGGATTACAACATTGTACATCAAAGAGAAATTGATGGAGGAGACGAACATAAAGATGATAATGGTATAATGTATAGCAGGCGAAGCCCAATAGCCGACAGAAGCTTGTTTTGTGGAGAATCCACCTGTCGAAACGGTTGAGAGTGAGTGACAAAGAGCATCAAACCAATTCATTCCAAAAAGCATAAGAAGAGCAGTTTGGACGATAGTAAAGAGGACATACATTTCCCAAAGTTTACGGGCTGTATCCTTGATGCGAGGCTGAATCTTATCGTAAGTAGGGCCGGTCACCTCGGCCTTGAACACCGACATACCAGAGCCAAAAATAGGAAAAAAAGCCATAGAGAAAAGCACAATACCCATACCGCCAAGCCATTGCATAAGCGAACGCCAGAAGAGAAGACCTTTAGGTGTATTATCTATGTCGGTAAGGACAGTTGCCCCAGTGGTTGTAAATCCCGACATAGTTTCGAAGAAAGCATCGGTAACGTTATTGATAGTATCGTCAATGATGAAAGGCATCATACCGAAGAAGGAGAAAAAAATCCATACGATGCTGACTATGAGATACCCTTCGCGGGTACCTATTTGTCGAGTAGATGAACGACCTGAAAAGCGTCCTACAAAACCGGCGACGGCAGTCAAAACTGTTGAGACAAAGAGCGGAATGGCATCATGATCATTGAAGACAAGTCCCACGCAAGAGGCTAAAAGCATAAACGCAGCCTCAATCAAAAGCAGTGTCCCCATTATCTTAATAACCTGACGCCAATTGAAAGACTTTGTCATTTTTCGAAGAATTTTGAGATTTTAGGTGCTGAAGCAGCTTTGCAGAAAATCACCACATGGTCACCTGGTGCAATTACAGAGTTACCATTGACAACAGAGCCCACACCATCGCGGACAATACCTCCGATATTGACATCTGAAGGAAGTTTAAGGTCGCGGATACGTGACTTGGTGATTTTGTCGCCCGACTTTGTTTCGAACTCGATGACTTGTGCATCGGAATATGTAAGGCACTGTACATCACGCGTGTCTTCGTCAAGGGTTTGTTGGTAGATGTAGGAAGCAGCGGTAAGTTTTTTGTTAATGATAGTACCTATGTCAAGGTTATCGGCAAGTTCAATATAATCTACATTTTCGATTTGTGCAATAGTTTTGCGAATACCGAGACGTTTAGCGGCAAGGCAGGCTAGAACGTTGGCTTCGGTGTTATTGGTAACAGCAACGAACGCATCAGCATCTTCGATACCCTCATCTTTTAGCAAATCAATATTGCGGCCATCGCCATGGATGATAAGTGTATCAATCTCGTCAGCCAATTTGTAACAACGGTTACGGTCAGACTCAATAATTTTGACGTTAATGTCAGATGGAAGATACTGCACAACCTTGATAGCAATTTTTGAGCCACCCATTATTATTATATTATTGATAGGGAATTGGCTTTTGCCAGCAGCAATACGAACAAACTCAAGATTAGCCTTAGTAGTTATAAAATAGACAAGGTCGTTAGCAAGAATCTCATCATTACCACCGGGGATAATAGTTTCGTTGCGACGTTTGACGGCAACGATACGGAACTTATCGTGATTAAAGAAACCTGTTTTAAAAGGTTTATTGATTATTTCGGCATTATTTCGCACCTTAATGCAGACCAGAACGAGAGCATCATCGCAGAAAGAGCGGAATTCACGAATCCAACTGCGCTGCACGGATTGAACGATTTCGGTAGCAACAAGCATTTCGGGATAAATCAGTGCATCAACGCCCATACGACGAAACATCTCCTTGTTTTTTGGTAGCAAATACTCGTAATTATCAATACGGGCGACAGTACGTTTTGCGCCAAGATTTGCGGCGAGGAGACACGAATTTATATTCGTACTCTCGTAAGGAGTGACGGCAATAAAAAGGCTACAGCCACGCACACCGCAAGTCTGCAGTTCACGGGGAGAAGTCGAATCGCCCACTTGGGTCATAATATCGTAACTGGTGTCAAGGTTTTGGAGTTTTTCCTCGTCCTTATCCATAAGGATAATTTCGTGATTTTCGCTTGAGAGCATCTTAGCTACATGGCGACCAACATTACCTGCACCTGCAATAATGATACGCATAAGGTGAGTTCTATAAATTCATTTTGAGGGTTTTTGAAGTTTGTTTTGAGCAGATTGCTGTGCGGAAGAAGGGAGCATAGCGGGCTATGTGACCGACTGAC
>JAGHVI010000171.1 GCA_018064385.1 Candidatus Minthenecus merdequi | reverse complement strand
AAGAGCAAGGGAAGCTTCAAGGAAGTAAAGAACTTTGGAGTTGTTTCCTCCGAAGTCGAGGCTGATGTACTTTGTGAGGAGGCTCACGAGTGGATAAACACATATGGTGGACAGCAAATCTTGGATTTCGGGAAGATAGATGTGCAAGAACGAGAACTAGAGGAAACTGCCCAGGTCTTTGCAAACATAGATTCCGTATTATTGAATGCACCCCAGCTCATTCTCAATCCCATCTACGATAGCATAGGCTTCAACCGTATTCCAGATGACATTTTACACAATCTGGCAATAGCCAGGATATGCCAGCCACGAAGCAAACTCGCAACGGTGGACTACCTGAGATATCATTTTGACAAGGATTACAGCCTGGACAAGATATACTACTATATGGACAAACTGTACAACTTGTGATTGCAAAGGTACAATATTATTTTGAAACAGCCATTCCATTGCTCGATCAGATTATTATTAGAAGATTCATCATGGCTAAAAATCTATTTGTTATTGACAATGCCAAGCTATATCACGAAAGAAAGCCAAGGAGCCAAAGAGGAATTCTATTGCTGTTGCCAATTTCAAGCGAATCTACTGCCAGAAAACTGTCGGGTTCGTCTTTAATCTGATTGAATGTTTTTTTGCGGCCTCCTACTTCAAACAAGAACTTTCCATCAACCTTGAAATCATCTTTCGCAGGAAGCGATACTTCATGCGAAACCGACAACTGGTTCATAAAGAATGTCTCCCTGACAGTACCAATTTCCACCGTGTCCGAAAGTGCGTACATCATGTTGGTATTGTCGAGATAAAGTTTCTCGGGTGCCGACAAGTTTTTCAGAGCCTTTGCTGGAGATTTCAACATTGTTATCAATTTTGCCTTTTCCAAAAGGCTGAGCAACTTCAATCCTTGTTCCCTGTTTGTCTGCAGTTCGTTATACAGTTCGTTCATTTTTGGAATGAAAGGCACCTGTACGGCAAGAATCATAAGCAGTTTCTTCAGTTTCTGCAACGTATCGTATTCCACATCTTCCAATGCAGGGACATCAAGGTCTATTGTTTGCGAAACTACTTCCTGAACCCGTTGTAGATAGCCATCTCCTTCTTCTTTGTAAAATGGATAATACCCTGATTCTAGATATTTTCCAAAATATTTAAGCACCTTTACCTGCGAAACGATATCTGATGCTAACGAAACGTGATTGGATATTACTTCTTGCAACGAAACCTTCGGATAATCCAGAAGTCCCTCAAAAAGCAAGTATTCCCTGAACGAAAGGCCTGTCATTTCGTATGAACGAAGCCTTCTTGACAAATCGCCATCACCAGCCTTCAACTTCAGTATGGACGAACCTGTATAGACGATGTGAAGGTCTGGATAATCGTCATAGATATTCTTGAGTGCCGTTTGCCATTCTTTGTATTTGTGTACTTCGTCAAGAAAAACATGTGTTCCCCCGTGGGTATAGTGATATTCTACAAGTTCCATCAAACTATTTGAACTGAACCACAGATTGTCCAACGAAACATATAACACTTTCGACCTGTCGGTGAAAGTCTCCTTGATATGTTGCAAAAGCAGAGTGCTCTTGCCCACACCTTTGGGACCTTTTATCCCTATAAGGCGATTATCCCAATTAATTTCATAATACAGAGGACGTTTGTAGTCAAGTGAAATCTGGTTCACCTTTCTGTTTGATACAAGATAAATGTAGTCTATAGTAACCATGGCAATCCTTGAAGATTTTTATTTGCAAGAAAAAAAATATTGGAAGATTGTTTTTGCGGCTGCAAAGGTACAATATTATTTTGGATTAACAAAATAAATCTCTTAAAAAACGCATATCCTCGAAAAAATGTCAACAGAGAATCATTCGGCAAACAAATTAGCACTCCATTCATAGGCCGGCCTGATTTGTATTCTCAAGCCATCTTGGTCTATATCATCATATTCGCAGTCTGTCAGGAGCAACAAATTATCACAATGCGTCACTCTGTTTGCTATTTGCAAGCCATTTATTTCGCGTTTGCGAGTTTTCTCAGATGAAATATCGTATGAGACCTGGATACATTGCAACACATTATTACCCTTGCAAATGATAAAGTCGCATTCTCCAGACCGTTCACAGAGATAGTAAATGTCCCATCCCTCATTCTTACATTTCCTGAACAGATGGTTCGCCACGCTGGTTTCAAGCCTCCATCCAATATTTTCTCCTGCAAAAGCATTCTCCCTCTGATTCATAAAAGCCACGTCAACGGCATAGACCTTTTCCTGGGCTACACGTTGTTTGCTTTTCGCGGAATATTTTTGTATTCCGACAAGGATATATGCCTCCTTTAGATATTTGATATAGTTACGAACTGTGTGCATCGATTTGAAATTGAATGTCTCTGCAAGGTCGGCAGTTGAAAAAACACATGGCGAGATGTTCAAAAGATGATGTGACATACTCTCGAATTGGGCAGGAAAAGCAATGTTGTACCGTTGCTCGATATCACGATTCAGTATGTTGTCAATCAGATTGGAAATGTACTTCTTTGAATTCTTTATCTTAATCAATTCGGGAAATCCTCCTGCAAGCAGATACTCGTCAAAAGTCTTCCTTTGTTCTGCAATATCTTTAGTAGTCTGCGAGTAACAATCAACCGACTTCATCACACAGTATTCAGAAAACGAAAATGGGTACAGAGAAATCTCACTGCTACGGCCAGTCAGATGTGTAGCAAGATCGTTACTTAACAGTTTCGCATTGCTGCCAGTCAGGACGACATGTATCCTCGCGCGAAGAAGCCGGTTTACAAACAGAGGCCACCCATCTATGTTTTGAATCTCATCTAAGAATATATACTTGAATTCACCATAAATTTTATACATGACTTCAAGGACATCATTCAACTGGCTGTTGTCTAATCCTGCCAGACGTTCATCATCAAAATCAGCGTATGCATAATTAACCTTTGCTCCTTCAAGGACCTGAAAGCAAAGAGTTGACTTGCCACTACGTCGTACTCCAATGATGACTTGTGCTTGAGGGCTCTCCAAATCCACCATTTTTTCCTCAATACGAGAGCAAAGAAAATCGTTTTTCCAATTACCAATCTCCTTTTTCTGGTCGCTGAATAT
>JAGHVI010000092.1 GCA_018064385.1 Candidatus Minthenecus merdequi | reverse complement strand
CGGTGCAGCGTAATTTATCAAAAAATAAATTCAAAAGCGTCCAACCATGAACCATCCGCTTTGCAACTTAAAAACATAATTAATAGAACTACCCTTAAGATACAATTATGTCTGTTAATCAAGCAGAAGACCCACGCAAAGTCACCACACACCGCCTCCTGCAAATGAAAGAGCGTGGTGAAAAAATTTCGATGATTACATCTTACGATTACACCATGGCGACAATAGTTGACGAAGCTGGCGTGGACGTAATTCTTGTAGGAGACTCTGCGTCAAATGTCGTTGCAGGTAACATCACTACCCTACCGATTTCGTTGGAACAGATGATTTACCACGGCAAATCTGTCGTCAAGGCTGTCAAACGTGCGCTTGTTGTTGTTGATATGCCTTTCGGTTCTTATCAGATTTCGCCTACCGAAGCAGTACGCAATGCAATACAAATGATGAAAATAACTCATGCAGATGCGCTGAAACTGGAAGGTGGTATTGAAATCATTGATGCCGTTAAACAGATACTTGCAGCCGGCATTCCTATTATGGGACATTTGGGACTTATGCCACAATCCATCAATAAATATGGTACTTACAATGTTCGCGCGAAGGGTAAAGATGAAGCGGAGAAACTTATTGCTGACGCAAAGGCTCTTGAGGAAGTCGGTTGCTTTGCTTTGGTGCTTGAAAAAATTCCTGCTGCACTTGCCTCTAAAGTTTCGCACGAAGTGTCTATCCCTGTAATAGGTATTGGTGCTGGTGGAGATGTTGATGGTCAAGTCCTTGTACTTCATGATATGCTGGGAATGACCCAAGGTTTCTCTCCAAGGTTCCTTCGTAGATATGCTGATTTACACGGAGTTATCTATGATGCAGTGTCTCATTATGTTTCAGATGTGAAATCATGCGACTTCCCTAATGCTTCTGAGCAATACTAATCATTACTTAACATTAAAGAGCACTATTCACATTTGATGAATAGTGCTCTTTTGTTATAGAACTTACCTATAATTTGTCATTACCATACATACCTTTCCACCATGAGTCATCGTCTTTGAGCCATTTCTGAAACCAAGCCATCATTGTGTTTATCCATTTGACTCGTTTGGTGTATGCCATAATACCATGGTTTTCTCCCTCAACAATAACAAATGCTGTAGGTACACCTAGGAGTTTCAATGCATTATACATCTGTATAGACTCCCCTATTGGGACGTTTGTGTCGGCACTTCCGTGCGTGAATAGCAGTGGTTTATGTATTTTGTCTGCATTGTAGAGTGGCGAACGATCAACAAACAGGTCTTTGCGCGTCCAAGGATATGAGTTAGCTGCACAAACTTGACTATAGGTGTAACCCCAATACCCTTCTCCCCAATAACTTGTATGGTCTGAGATACCAGCATGGCTGATGCCTGTGGCAAAGATTTCTGTCTTTGTTAGCAATAACTGAGTCATAAAACCTCCGTATGAGGCACTTACGCAACCAATCTTATCGACATTTACATATCTATTCTGAGAGAACCATTTTGTAGCCTCAATGATGTCTTCAGCAATAGTCTCGCCCATAGTATTGACATGACGAGCACTCCACTCTTGACCAAAACCTGTCGCACCTCCAGGATTTACCTCAAAAACAATATAACCATTGGCATTCCAATAGTGCGCCGGATAATGACTGCCTCCACCAAAACGGCGTGATGTAGGCGAACAACCGCCATAGTAACTTACTATTACAGGATAACGGCGAGTTGAGTCAAAATCAGCAGGGTAATAGCAGTGACCTGTGATTTCATAACCATTAACACTACGCATCCTCCACGCCTTGCATTCACCCAACTGGATTTCACTCATACGCTCAGCGTTAGGATCATCCAGAATACGAACCTTGCCATTATTAGTGTCCAGGGCATAGAGCCTACAAGGTGTGCAGGCACTTGTACCATAATATAATATAGTATTATTTTTTACATCAAAACCATTGACAACCTCAATAGGTTGAGGAAGAATTTCTATCTTTTTGTTTTTTAGATTAAGACGGTATAGACTAACAGAATCCTCGTTTTCTGCTGAAAAATAAACCATCCCATCTTTATCGTTTATCATCAGTTGCTGGACGGCAGGATTAAATTCACGTGTCAGAGAATGAACCTCACCGCTGGGTGTTGTCATAAGATAAATTTGGTAATCGTACATGTTTGGTGTCTTGTCTTTCGTGAGGATATTTCCTACCCCACCGAGACATTCTGGCGAGCCAACGAGAATAATCTGCTCCGAATTAGGAACAAAATAGGCAGCAGCGAGAAAACCATCGTTTTCAACTACCGTTTCATTCTTCATTGTCTCAAGTTCCAAGCGAAAAATGCTCATTACCTCAGTCGGACGTTTGCCCATATTGTTGCTTCGCACACAATATAGTATATAACGACCATCACGACTGATATCCATCAGTTCAACAAGATGATAGCCATGAGTAAGCGGTTGAGCAAGACCAGTTTCGAGATCTACTTTAAGAAGACGACTGCGTGTTCTCCAACCAGGAATACGGTCGTCAGGTTCTTTGATTTCATAGACCTCTTTATCTGGTTTCGGACCTTCGATAGTTTCAGTAACAATCACATATTCACCAGTCGGTGACATCTCCCAATCACTGTATTTTAAGTCACGACAAATTACCTTTACACTTAAGTCTTTCGGATTAACAGTGGTCAATTCTCTTCTGTCATCCACATTACGCATATCGAAGAAAAGGTCAGTGCCAGCCTTCCATACAGCATGCGAACAACACTCCATTATTCTGTTGCCAGTGCCAGTCTCAATAACCTCCGCCAAATCCTCTGTCTTGCCCTCAGGAGTGAAACCACGCACCACCTTGATAGCATATTTGCCTGAATATGAAAGTACTGCCTTGACAACATTTTTCATCATCATATTATCAGTTATATTGAAAGGACGCTTGCCAGGATTCTCTACAATAATGATGTTATCCCCTTCAACCTTGACAATAGGAGCAACAGAATCCATAACAAACTTCAGTACAACGTTATAGGTCCCAGGTTGAAGAGATTTATTACCAGTCCATAACTCACCATTAAGGAAGAACTTATAATTTTTGATATTCTCAACATTCATTTCTACTTTTGTGTAACTCTCACACTTAAAAGTGAACGCTGCAAGAACTAATTGGTTTTTCTTTCCACCTTTTAGTTCGCTGAGTTGTCTTGTCGTTCCATTCTTTATATTCTCCAACGAGATAGCAGCATCAACGAGCGGTAAATCATTGATATTAACCTGAGCAGCATCTATCGAGTCAATAATAACAGGTTGTTTAACTTCAAAAGGACCTGCGACCTTGACATTCTTGATTTCGATAGCCATTGTTGAAGAAATGGCAGTAAGTAAAATAAGTAAAGTACTGAAAATCTTTGTCATAAAACTATTCTATTTATATGGTGCAAAGTTACAAAAAAAATCCGATATACAACTAAAGAAAAACAATTTTTGAGGAAAAATTATTATTTTCC
>JAGHVI010000120.1 GCA_018064385.1 Candidatus Minthenecus merdequi | reverse complement strand
CTACAAGGTATGGGTGCAGTATTGGTGGAAGGAGCAAAATGGTGCGGTAAAACCACAACTTCTGAGCACCTTGCAGGAAGCGTTCTGTATATGGACAATCCAAAGGACAGAAATGCCAACTTAAAAATGGCACAAATGGACCCCGAAAAACTGCTGCAAGGTGAGACTCCAAGACTGATAGATGAATGGCAACTTGCACCAGAATTATGGGATGCCGTCAGGTTTACTGTTGACCACAGAGACGAGGATGGACAATTCATATTGACAGGCTCTGCATCACCTCTGTCTGACGAAGACATCGCAAAGATTTACCATTCAGGTGTGGGAAGAATTGCAAGATTGAAAATGCGTACGATGTCATTATGGGAATCGGGAGAATCGAATGGTACTATAAGCCTTGGAAATATATTCTCGGGTGATGAGAAAATGATTGGCACGAACGATTTGGAACTTAACGACATTGCTTGGCTTACATGCCGTGGTGGTTGGCCGAGGGCGGTATGTCAAAGTCACAAACTGGCTTTGGGCAGAGCTTTTGATTATTACGACACCGTGGTGAACGTTGACGTAAAACAACCAGATGGCATAGAGCGAAATCCCGAACGCACCAAACTGCTTTTGCGCTCGTATGCACGAAACCAGGGAAGTCAGGCAACGCTCAGTTCAATCTGCCAAGATATGAAAACGAACGACAATGACACCCTGAACGACAGGACTATCTATAGCTATATACAGGCATTGAAAAGCATATTTGTGATTGAAGACTGCAAGTCGTGGAATCCCAATCTGAGATCCAAGACAGCCGTAAGGACAAGCGACACCCGTTATTTTACTGATCCATCCATTGCAGTTGCTGCACTTGGCATAGGTCCGAAAGACTTGATGAACGACCTGAACACCTTCGGGCTGCTTTTCGAGACTTTGTGCGTACGCGACCTTCGTGTATATGCTCAGGCTCTTGACGGAGAGGTATATCACTACAGAGATAAGGATGGCTTGGAGTGCGATGCAGTCGTGCATCTGCGCAATGGGTCGTATGGCTTGGTGGAGATAAAGTTGGGTGGCGAAACATTGATAGAAGAAGGTGCCAAGTCACTGAAGAAACTGGCTTCAAAGATAGATACCGACCGTATGAAAGAGCCATCCTTCATGATGGTCCTGACAGCCGTCGGCAAGTATGCCTTCAAGCGTGACGATGGCATTTGGATTGTGCCCATTGGCTGTCTGAAGGATTAAAATGTGTAGAAAAGACAGTCTCGTTTGAACGATAAAATATTGCAAATCAAACTATTTTTAATATCATTGCAAAAAAAACGACATAAAGACATTGCAGGTTCAAGAAATTGTTGTATCTTTGCAACCGAACACTAACACAAATGTAATAAGAATTATTGCCTATGTAATAAGAGTATAAAATCAATATGCACATCATAGAATAGGAAAAAGCGAAGTAGCTTATACTGGAGTCTTTGAAACTTCGACACTTTCAAAAAATCTCTCCAAGAGTAAAGCGACGGCGCTCCTGCCTATATAGGCGTGGGCTTTGCTCGTTGTAATTGGGAGAGATTTAGGTAGTCGAAGACCTCAAAGGCTCCAATGAAGGCACAATGTTCCATGCTTTTTTATGTGCATTAGCGAACGGAAATAGTGCAGATAATGTCAACAAAAATATTGCTATGAAACAGATTTTACTTATTTTAATTATGTGGTTACCATTAATGGTTATGGCACAAAACAAAGTAGCTATCTATGTCGCTTATGCAGAAGACATAGATGACGCAACAAAAAGAACCTTTATTGAGGAAATGGTTATCAACATTAACAAGACATCCGATTACACAGCTATTGACCGCACCTCTGACTTTCTTCAACAACTCAATAATGTACAAAATTGCAATAATAAGGTTGATGACCAAAAGATTTGTACATTAGGAAAAGAGATGAACGTAAATTATGTTTGTGAGGTAAACATTATACCTGACGAAGAAAGTTATTATCTTATTGTCCGTCTGATTGATGTAGAAACAACAAAGAGTAAAACTGCGACCATGACTTCTTCGTTATCAAATTCTGAAGAGATAGTTAGTGCCACAAAAGAAATTGTCAATAGGCTACTGCCTCAGGCAACAATTAAGATTATTTCCATGAAATGTGGAACGACAGTAGTCCGACCTAAATAATCTACGATAGAATGCCTGAAACCAACTTAATAATTACATTCTATGAAATCCGTTTCAAAATATGCGATGATTGTTTCCACGATACTCCTTTGTGGAATGCTCTTGCTGTTTTTGAGTAATCTGAAACCGCAATTTCGAGAAGTTGAATACAATTACAAGCATCATCTTTCTATAAATTTGTCACCAGACATTACATCAGAGAAAATATCAGACATTTTGCTGAACAATGGATATGTTGCCAATAGACAGGATGCGGATTTCATAGCAGATACACTTGAGGCTCGTTTGAAGCGCAATCTGGAATATTCAAATTTATACCACCTACAGAAAAAAGACTTTGGCAAAGTTCCAGCCTTAGTGGCAGATTCTGCCAAGGTGTTGACCAAAGCACTCGAGAAATCCTACGAGTCTATAGGACTTGACCAAAATATTCCATCAATTGAAACTGTCTCTTGTAATTACAAACTTGGTGAAGGAAATGGAATAATCACGGTTCAAATCAGTTCAGAAGAGCCACAAAGTTATAATGGTACAATAGTGAGATTGAGAGAATATTATGTTGATTCTCTCAATCACGCCAAAGACTCCATTCTTGCTTACGCAAAAACTGACGCTACTGGAAAGGCTGTATTCAGCGGTCTTGACAAAAAAAGGGCTTACAGCGTTTTGCCAATAAAGAAGGGTTTTGAATATGGATCTTCGCAAGGAATAAAGAAAGGAAAATTCAAGGATGACCTCACTTTCGATTTTGAACAATCAGAGCATTGTATTCAAATGATCGACAATGCCACTCTCAAACAAATCAAAAATGACGGCACCATAACTGTGCGTACGCCTACAGAATACAAAGCCGAAGTCATCAAATGGTTTGTGCTGGTTCTGTTTGCGTGGTGGGTGTTGACAGTCTTTCTGGTGCTTCGCAAGAGTTATTTTGATTCAGTACTACTTGCTGCCGCTATGTTCTTAACTGGACTATGTGTGCTTATAATGTATGCCATTCAGAATCCTCTCACCGAGGAACTCCGAGGAACGGAAATGGCAAAGGGTGTATTGATAGGCGTTGGTATCATCTTATTGTTCAGACATATTGACTTCGTAAAACTATATCAAGGGAACTATAAACTGGGATTTGATATCCCTGCTGCTGTCGGTAGATGGCTGCTATTGCCTTTCAAACAAAAAGTGGCCTGGATAACACCCGTACTGATATGTAATGGCAATTGGTACAAGAAACTTGGAGCAATGTTTCTGATTGTTATTTGCCTGCCGTTTGCAATCTTCAACATTCCTTTTATCAGCAAGGCAAATAAATGCGTAATCTATCTGCTTGACAGGTTTCCGAAGGGTTTTGGATGGTTTGTTTCTGCAATAATTCTCACATTACTCCTTTGGACACCTCTCGGCAAAGATATTGGTGGCATGAAGGTCAATCTAAATTTGTTCGGGCTCACATTCCAACCTAGCGAAATAGCGAAGTACTTGATACTACTCTATATGTCTGCATTCTTTACGCAAAAGGCTGATTCCATCATTGCATACTCCCGACCTGACAGGACAAACGTCTGGAGCAAAGTTAAAACGTTAGGATGGTTGATTTCTGGTCTTGTGTTATTAATAGCACTTTATACTAAATTAGACGATATGGGACCTGCTCTTGTTATCGGAATAACTTTCGTATTGCTTTATTCGATTGTCAAATCAAAAGTCAACCTTGACAATCTTGCGGAAGACGACAAATGGAAACGCATTCTCACATGTGATTTTGCGATATTGATATATGGTGTTGTGAGTTTTGCTGTGTTTATGATTTTCGGAGCAATGATAGGCAACGCTATTGTTTTTGCTTCGATTTGGTTTGCCGCATGGATAATGTTCGGCTTATTACGACACAAGCAATTCTTTGAGACTGCTTTTATGATAAATCTTTTGGTCTTTAGTTTTGTATTCGGCGGTCAGATACTCAATAGTATTCCTGTCGTGGCAGATACAGATGTGGCGGAAAGATTCGAGCAACGCACAAGAATGTGTGTCAACACATGGGGAAATCTCGATATTGAGCATCTTGGGGAATTTGCCGAACCTGTAAGCAATACACAGGTCGCAAATGGTCTTTGGGCTTTAGCCACAGGCGGAATGACAGGACAAGGCTTGGGTGATGGAAATGCCAACCTCATTCCTGCCTTCCATACAGATATGATACTTTCCAGCATTGGCGAACAAATTGGTTGGATAGGATTGCTTATCGTCGTTTTGTGTATGGCATTGCTTTTACGGCGAATTATTGTCATGGGTTATCGTACTGGGCATCCGTTTGCTTTCTATTTCTGCATGGGTGTGACTGTCGTGACAGCTGTTCAGTTCTTCATTATTGCTCTCGGAAGCAGTGGAATGATACCTCTGACTGGCGTCGCCGCTCCTTTCTTGAGTTATGGCAGAGTCAGTATGATTCTCAACCTTATGGCAATAGGAATTGTAATCTCTTTATCTAAAAACATTGAAGATGAGGAACTGACGACAACACAGAAGCAGATTCGTCGTCGCAGTGTTTATGATTACAACTTCCCTGTCTCTATTGTCACATGGACTTATATCACTATTGCCGTGTTTACGCTTTGCGTATGGCAGCATTATGCTTTGTGGGATAGAAGCGACACTCTCGTCCGTCCGGCATACGTGCTTTCTCGCGAAGGATTGCCAATAATTGAATACAACCCTCGCATCGCATTGCTCACAAACGAAATGTGGGCAGGAAATATCTACGACCGCAATGGTTTGATTCTTGCCACCTGTGATCCTGCAAAACTGCCGGAAAACACACCAGACTCAATGGCAAATGCCCACACCAAACGCTATTATCCTTTTGGCGAGCATCTATACTTTATGCTTGGCGACCAGAATTCCGGACTATTCTTCACATACGACGAAGACAACCCAATGGGTTATATGGCAGA
>JAGHVI010000035.1 GCA_018064385.1 Candidatus Minthenecus merdequi | reverse complement strand
CTTTGACTATATATTTCAGAAACTGTAATCTTGGTAACACCAGAAGGAATCATAATTCTCAGCACGCCACAAATATTGGTGAAAACCAAATTTGTATCTTGTCCACCTACATTAGACCTACCGTACATTGGCAAAGAAACGTGGTCAGGATCGTGTCTATAAGTACCTGGAAGTGTTCCAAAAGGTTTGCCATCATTTCCAGCAGGATTCCAATTATTAGGATTCTGGAGTTCTTTAGGATAAAAAGCATAATATGGACCATCACCTCTTGCGTCGATAGACGAGAAATAAACATCCTTTCTGTCACCTTCAAATGTATCAACGACGAAATCCCTACCATTAACCCTTATCTGGTCACCTAAGTCCCAAATAGTATATAAGCCAGCCATGTGAGTCATTGTTGTCATACTGCCACCTCTACGACGAGGCAAATTGGCTTGCGATTGGTCATCAATGGTAACACGGAAACCATATTTACGTGGATTATCGTTGATGGTCGGTTCGTTGACAGATTCTTTTTTACAAGAGACCGTTAGCAACAAAACAAATACCATAAGGAAAAGAAAATTCCTGTTCATAATAAGTTCCTCCTAAATGAATAGTTATTAATCAAAAAGAACATCTCCACCATCTTCGCCCTCAGTGGCGTTCCAAGAAGGGACAAAAGTATCGTGGTGCTTTAATGGCTGATTAGCAGGCTGAGTAGGAGTGGCAGGACCTTTACCTTTGAAACCACTTGCGACAAAAAAAACAGCATTTGCATCTTCCAAGTTTACGACCTCAAATTGAGGTGCAAAATGTTTTTTCTTTTTCATTTTAATATATAATTAATATATAGTTTAAGTGAACACTTCCCTAAAGGATAGTGACGTACATATTTGGAGTGCAAATGTACGAAATAATTTTCAAATAGAACTACATATTTTTCAAAAAAGTTAATGGTTTGCAACTCGCTAAACATCAATTGATTAATAAATAAAAATCAGTTATATAGGCAAAAAATTGAAGATTTTAGGAAATAAAATCATTGATGGAACGTCATAAAATTTAATGTGTCAATTGCAAAATGATAATAAAATGTTCAAATATCATCAAATATATTGTGAAACTTACCCCAAACTGTATTATTCTTATATTTTTCAGTCATTCCGACTGGAATATGTAATTCGGCTGCTGAAATGCCTTTGAAAGTGTTGATTCGCAAAACGGCAGGTGTTTGTGAAAGGGAAAAAATCTTAAGATTATGAGGACTAACACCAGTAAAAAGCAATTGCCCGAGCATCTTGAGTGTTTCAGGCAAAACGAGCAATGAGAGGTTGCTGCAATCAGCGAAAACCTTGTCGCCAACAGTCGTAACACCCTGCGGGATTATAACCTGTCTGAGGGAAGTGCATCCAGCAAACAATTGTTCGGGTATCACGTCAAGACCTTCAGGCAAAGATATGCTTTTCAAGTTGGTACAACCATAAAAAGATAAGGCACCCAAGGTATTGACAGAAGAAGGAATGAGTATCTCACTGATTTCATTGTGTGAATGAAAAAGTCCATAACCAAACTCTGTCACAAAAGAAGGCACGGCAACAACTGGAACTGTGTCAGTGTATGCAATCATCGCTACCCCGCCTTCTGTTTTATGAAAAAGGGCTTTGCCATCGTCGGCTGAGAAAAAATAATCATTATGAAAACGATTGAATGATTTCAGAGAAGTACATCCCATAAAGGCAGCTTTCCCAATATATTCTATGTCCTCGGGGATGACAATATCACTGAGTGATGAACATCCTTGGAAAGCAAAATCACCGATAGACTTGAGTGTAGAGGGAAGAATAACTCTTTTCAGGTTGGTGTTATTGCGAAAAACTCCAGCAGCAATGGTGAAATTGTCAGGAACTACGCAAACCTGAGCAAGACGATTGTAAAAAAGGAGTGTCCGAGAAGTATCAGAAGTTTTCTGATAAAAGATTCTTCCATCAAAATCACTGCCAAAATTCTGAGACCCATGAATACAAATACGCCTGAGATTGTTACATTCAAAGAAAACACTATCGCCAAGGAGAGAAAGAGAAGTCGGAAGGATTATTGAGTCAAGATGATTGCAACTGCTGAATGCCTTATTATCAATAGTTGTAACAGTGGCAGGTATTTTAACCACAGAGAAAGCACATTCGGAGAATGCTGCATAACCAATGGTATTCAATCGTTTGGGGAAACGGACATTCGACAAAGAGTGGCAAGCAAGAAAAGCATAGTCATCAATCACGGCAACAGCAGAAGGGATGGTGACATTGTTTAATGAATAACAATATGCAAAAATGTTGGCAGACAAAGTTTTTAGGGAAGTTGGAAGGAGAATTTTTCGCAAATTTTCGCACGCCATAAAACACCCTAAGCCTATTGTTTCAACATTTTTTGGGATTGCAATATCATATAGATTGACACAACCCTGAAAAACATAGTCACCTATTCTTTTCAACGTGGAAGGTAACACGATTGACACTAACCCAGGACAATCAGCAAAGGCATAATCGTCAAGAGAGGTAATGGTAAAAAAATCTTCGCCAACTTTTATCTTTTCGGGTATGACAACAATGTCAAGTGACATTGAATCAATGTTCCAATCACGGATTCCAGGTAAAGAACAGGACACAACGGATGCTGTATTGTCTTGAGAATTAAGTTGGTATTCAATGTTTTGAATAGTATAATTCTGAGAATTTACAATACAGCATATCAGACAAAAAAGTGACGGAAGCAGATATTTCATCGTATATCTTTGAGCTATTGCAGAGTACTGAAACTTTAGGGTGGTTCTATTAACCAACAGTAGAGCCAGGTTTAACTTCGCGTGAAGGCTCGCAAAGTACCAGTTTTCCGTCAGCATCTACAGCCGAAAGAATCATACCCTCGGAGATAATGCCACGAAGTTTGCGTGGTTCGAAATTGGCAATAAACAACACCTGACGACCGACAAGTTTCTCTGGTTCGGGATAACTTTGCGCAATACCAGACACTATTGTACGACCACCCATACCATCATCCAAACGGAATTGCAACAATTTGTCAGCCTTTGGCACCTTGGTACATTCCAGCACTGTTGCTACACGAATATCGGTTTTCTCCCACTCCTCGAAAGGCACGTTTGCCTTAACATCAGCAGGTTTGTAGTTGAGCAACTGGTTTTTCTTTTTTGACTCCTCCAGTTTATTCATCTGAAATGTTATCACATCATCTTCTATCTTGTCGAAAAGCAACTCTACCTTACCAATAGTTGAACCAGCCATTATAAGATCTGTACGCCCGAGATCAGCCCATTTGATTTCTGACATACCAAGCATATCACGAAGTTTTTTGGCAGTAAACGGAGTAAAAGGCTCGAAAGCGATTGCCAGATTTGCAGCAATCTGCAAAGCAACATGCATAATAGTAGCAGTGCGAGTTGCATCTGTTTTGACCAGTTTCCAAGGCTCCATATCAGCCAGATATTTATTACCAATACGGGCAAGTTCCATTGCCTCTTTCAGGGCATCGCGGAAACGGAAAACGTCAAGATATTTTTCCATTTTGCATTTAACCTGCTGGAACTCAGTAATAGTTTCACGGTCAATTTCAGCCAGTTCACCCAACTCAGGCACCACTCCGGCATAAAACTTCTGAGTAAGCACTAAGGCACGATTGATGAAATTGCCGAAGATTGCCACAAGTTCGCTGTTGTTACGTGTCTGGAAATCCTTCCAAGTGAAGTCGTTATCCTTAGTTTCGGGAGCATTTGCAGTAAGCACATAACGGAGCACATCCTGCTTGCCTGGCATCTCCTGCAGGTATTCGTGCAACCAAACAGCCCAATTATGAGAGGTTGAAATCTTGTCACCCTCAAGGTTTAGAAACTCGTTGGCAGGAACATTGTCAGGAAGGTTATAACTGCCTTCAGCTTTCAGCATAGCAGGGAAGACAATACAGTGGAAAACAATGTTATCCTTACCTATGAAATGTAGCATACGAGTATCTTTATCTTTCCACCACTTCTCCCAATCGTTAGGCAGAAGTTCACGTGTGTTGGATATATAACCTATCGGAGCGTCAAACCAAACGTAAAGCACCTTACCATCAGCACCCTCAACAGGGACAGGCACACCCCAGTCAAGGTCACGGGATACAGCTCGAGGCTGAAGACCAAGGTCCAACCACGACTTGCACTGACCATATACATTGGTTTTCCACTCCTTGTGTTCTTCGAGAATCCATTTAGAGAGCCACTCCTGATGTTTGTCAAGGGGGAGATACCAGTGTTTGGTAGGCTTTAGAATAGGTTTTGCACCAGAAATAGTAGAATGAGGGTCAATAAGATCAAGAGGGCTGAGGGACGTACCGCAAGCTTCGCACTGGTCGCCATACGCATTAGGATTTTTGCAATGAGGGCATGTACCCACAATATAGCGGTCTGCAAGAAACTGATTAGCTTCTGGGTCGTAATATTGCTCAGAGATTTTCTCGATAAATTCGCCTTTTTCGTACAGATGGCGGAAAAATTCAGACGAAGTTTTGCGGTGAATCTCGGACGAGGTACGAGAGTAAATGTCGAAAGATATTCCAAGTTCCTCAAAAGATTTTTTTATTATTGTATGGTAGCGGTCAACGATATCCTGAGGGGTTACACCCTCTTTTTTTGCTTTGATTGTGATAGGCACACCATGTTCGTCCGAACCTCCGACAAAGAGAACCTCCTCGCCCTTGAGGCGGAGATAACGTACATAAATATCGGCAGGAACATAGACTCCAGCAAGATGACCGATGTGGACAGGACCATTTGCATAAGGTAGAGCCGTGGTGACAAGTGTGCGTTTGAAATTCTTCATATATGCTTATATTTTAGTTATTCGTAAATAATTAAAAATTGAAGTGCAAAGTTACAAAAATTATTGTTACCTTTGCACACCGAAACAATCAAATTTTAATATGAAAAGAAAAAATTTTTATATTGTCGCTTTAAGCGTTGTGTTATTGAGTGTTAGTTGTACAAAATTGCCAGAGACAGTAAAGGATTCTTTGGGTAAAAGTATGTCAGAGACAGCCTCAAAACTTGAAGACATGGGTTTCAAATTTGACAGACAAGCAGCTGTTCAGGTTATTTATGAGCATGGAGATACGCTTGTGACACTCATTCCGAGCATGGGTGACAACGAAAAAGTGGCAGGAATATATATGACAATTAACTCGTTTGACCCCGAAGTTGCATTGAAAAGATATAAGGAGTTGCGCGACTACTGTAAAGATACATACCCTTACTATGGCGCAAAAATCATATATAACGAGCCATACAATGTATTTAGTTCAACCGACCCTATGACGATTGATACCATTTCAGCCGAGTTTTTGGGGAATAATGACATAAGTATAAACGAGCGTTGGCACGCCGAAGATGATATGAACAATAGAAACTCAATAGCCATCAAAAGATTGAATCACCTGTACATTTGGCAGGTCAACCTGATGTTCAGAAACAACGAAGCGTTTGATTTTTAACTTATTGCCCCCCAATCGGTGGTGTTATTTTTGATTTTGGCAAGATTAATACCAACAATCTGATACTGATTGCTCTCAAACTCAGAATCGAGGGCAATTATTTTTTTTGCTTCGTCACGTGCCATACTTAGGATAAAACCATCTGTGGCGAGCGAGGCAATGTGAAGATCAAAAGGTAATCCACTCTGTTTCAGTCCTTCCATATCGCCAGGGCCACGCAATCGCATATCCTCCTCGGCAATCACAAATCCATCATTCGTATTACACATTATCTGAAGACGCTGGCGAGTTTCGCGAGCAAGTTCATATTTTGACATTAGGATACAAAAACTCTGCTCTGCTCCCCTACCAACTCTTCCACGCAGTTGATGCAACTGACTGAGACCAAAGCGCTCAGCGTTTTCAATAACCATCACCGAAGCATTTGGTACATTAACCCCTACTTCGATTACCGTAGTAGCAACCATTATGGCAGCCTTTGCGGTTACAAATTCGTTCATGGCAATATCCTTATCAGCATTCCTCATCTGTCCATGAACCATAACGACCTTGCATTCTGGAAAATTCTCAATCATCTGAACAAAACCCTGTTCTGCATTGTGCAAGTCAAGTTTTTCGCTCTCTTTCACCAATGGATAAACCACATAAATTTGGCGACCTTCAGCAATCTGTCTGTGGAGAAAAGCATTCATTTCGCCACGTGCATTATCATAGAAATGATAAGTAGCCACAGGTTTACGACCAGGCGGCAATTCGTCTATGATACTCACCTCAAGATCTCCATATACGGTCATTGCAAGCGTTCGTGGTATAGGTGTTGCCGTCATCACAAGCACATGGGGTGGAAGGACGTTCTTTGTCCATAGTTTTGCACGTTGCGCTACGCCAAATCTATGCTGCTCGTCAATTACAGCATAACCAAGATTCTTGAAAACAACAGTATCTTCTATTAAGGCATGCGTACCGATGAGGATGTTGACGATACCCTCTTTCAGACCTAAAAGAATCTGCTCACGTCGTTTTCCTTTTACACTACCTGTCAACAATTGTACGTTTATGCCAAGCGGTGAAAGTTGCGAGGATATTGACTCGTAATGTTGGTTGGCAAGAATCTCAGTTGGAGCCATTATCGAGACTTGATAACCATTGTCAATAGCAATTAATGCAGTGAGGAGAGCAACCATTGTCTTGCCAGAACCAACATCTCCTTGAAGAAGACGATTCATCTGACGACCAGTGTTCATATCATTGCGTATCTCCTTGATTACTCGTTTCTGAGCTCCTGTTAGTGGAAATGGAAGATGTTTTTCATAGAAAGAATGAAAGTACTCCCCTACTCTTTCAAATCTATATCCTTGATAACGCGTTGTACGAAGTTGAGAACTTTTCTGCAAAAAAATCTGAATATAAAACAATTCCTCGAATTTAAGACGAAACTGTGCACGTTTAAGTTGTTCGTTGTCTGTTGGCCAGTGAATCTGTCGTATAGCCTCGTTTTTTGAGATAAGTCCAAGACGCATTATCAGCTCTTCAGGTAATGTCTCGCAAATTTTCAACGAAGTGTCAGAAAGAATTGTTATAATAACCTTACGAATAGCCTCTGAGTTAAGGTACGACTTTTTCATCGCCTCAGATGTATTGTAAAATGCCTGTAGACCGTTGTTTTTGGCAAGGTTTGCCTCAGTCAAAGGTTCGATGTCAGGGTGAACAATGTTCATCGTAGAACCAAAACGTGTAGGTTTGCCGAAAACTATATACTCAATATCTGTTTTAAGCGACTCCTTTATATATTTAAGTCCCTTGAACCATACAAGTTCAATACTGCCCGTAGCATCAGCAAAAGTCGCTATAAGACGCTCTTTTGCTCCTATTCCTCGCGTTTCAAAACGACGTATTTTTCCTCGCAGTTGAACATACGATGTGTCATCTATACATTCCGAAACTGTATAGAACTTAGAACGGTCTATATATTTATATGGATAATATGCAAGAAGGTCAGCAACCGATGAGACATTCAGTTGCTTAAGAAAAAGTTCAGCCCTTTTGGGACCTATCCCAGGAATATATTTTAAAAGAGTATCTTCTTGCATATTATTAAAATAGGACTGCCATAATGTGACAGTCCTATTTTTATTTATTAGTCAAAACTAAATTATCTAACATTGTCAAACTCAACATCCTTAGCAGCACGTGTCTGATAGTTCATATCAAGTTTGATTGCCTGTGCAATTGCTGACTGATATTCAGATTTATTGTTTGTACGTGCAGCGAGGACAGCCTTGAGATAGTAAGTTGTTGCATTAGCGTTCTTGTTATTGTCAAGAGCACGACGAGCTGCACCATTATCATTGTTCAAGAGGTGAGCAAGAGCTGCGTTGTTCGAAGCGGAGTTGCCAAAGAGCTGAGCAGCCTTCTTATAGTTGCCACGAAGAATTGCAATTACACCTTGAGCATAATCAAGTCCTTTGCCTACACCACCTGCCTTACCAAAGTACTGTTCTGCTGCTGCTATGTCATTATTAATGAGTTTTACAAGACCCATATTATAGTTAGCGATATTGTTGCCAGACTCTATAGAAAGAGCTTTTTGGAAGCAACGCTCAGCGTCAGCAATTTTGTTCTGCTCATAGTAAGCGAAACCAAGATTGTTATAAGCGCGTACACTATTAGGATAAGCTTCAGTAGCTTTTGTATATATAGCCTGTTTCTGAGCATAATCTGAAGTAAGTGTTGCAGCGTAAAGGATTTCTTCTTCTGAAAGTTGAGCGAAATCAGCAGAAGCTGCAAGAGCAGCTATTTGCTCGTCAGAACGACCAACTACATTTACAACGAGAGACATTTTCGAACGACGAAGCTCAGGAAGAACCTCTTCAGCAAGAGTCTTATAAGCTACAGACAATTTACGAATTTCAGCTTCGCGCTGGTCAGGGTCAGAATACATACTGAGCACGCGAAGAATGATAGCTTTATCCTCTATGTTTGAGTTATTAACAAGTTCTTGGAAACCTTCCCAGTCCTCGGCAGTAATCTTAGAATCTATTGAAACAGAAGCCTTGATTTTCTTTAACTCTTTATTGATATATGAGTCTGCGCTTTTACCACGGTTGTTTGCAAGTTTTTCGTTTATATCCATACCACCATCTGGTGAAGCGTATGAACTAAGCTCTATATTCTTGATTTGACGTGATGTATCTTTCTTCAAATTTTTAATTGTGTTGGTGAGAACGAGCATCTCCTCTGTTTTAAGTTCAGAAGAACGAATATTAGACTGGTTAATCAGATATTTAATCTGTGCGTTTGTGCGCTCCTCAATGATACGTTGGAACTTGTCAGGGATAATCATAGCCTGAAGATCACCTGTACCAGGTTTAACAGAAGCAAGCAGTGGAGTAATGTTAGCACCTTTACCTACAACTGCTACTGGAAGTTGATAATCTTTCTTTGAAGTATGAACTGTTGCTTCAAGCGAAATAGTAGATGATTCCATACCTTCTTCATAGTCAAATACGGCAGTCTGTGTGTATTTGCCACCTACTTTGTAACGAATTACTTTATCGTTACCTTTTACCTTCTGTCCCTGATAAGTAACAGGTTCTCCACGATAAACTTTACCTTCCGAAGTAGTAAGAACAGGAACAACTGTCATTGTCATATTCTTAGTAAAATACTTCTCAGGAAAATTACCTTCGAAAACTACTTCTACTTTACCTGCTTTGTATTGTGCAGGATTTGGCTCTTGTTTCACATTGTCAATGAACTCTTGAGGGTTTTTACAACCTACAAGTGCTAACATAACAACAGTTAGAGCAAATAATAATTGCTTTTTCATAATGTTATTTTATTGATTTATTGTTTATTATAAAGTATACATATTTTGGTGCAAATTTACAACAAATATTCCAAATATTATTACTACTTT
>JAGHVI010000132.1 GCA_018064385.1 Candidatus Minthenecus merdequi | reverse complement strand
CGACTGACAAGCAGCAAGATGCAAAAATAAATTCAAAAGCGTCCAATTATGAACCATCCTCTGATATAACATACAAACATAATTAATAGAACCACCCTTATAAGGGTAATGACGTAAACAACAGAAATTTTACCCTAAAAATCAACAATCCACCGAATTTTTCTTCTAAAAACTCTTGCCTATATCAAAAAAATTCCTTACCTTTGCACAACCTACTCCTTACGGACAGTGAATATGATTATCAATTACTTATAACCAAACCAACAACAGTATGCGTGACTATACCTTTGACAATATGCCAATCACCTCAATCTCTGGCAAACTGAGTCGCAAAAGTGACGTCTATTACCGTACCATAAACGGAAAAGTTTACGCATATCTCGTCTGGAATCCTAACACCAAACCTCCTACCCTCGGCACCCTCCACACTCGCCAAATCTTCAAAACAGCATCTCTATACACCGCCCTCGACCTTAAACTCCCTTTCAAACGCAAAGAATGGGAACAACGTATGCTCGAGTATAACCGCCTTGCCATCAGCCAAAACCCCGACTTCGCTCAACACCCCGAAAATTATAATAAGTACAATGACCCTCAACACTTACGCCCTTATACATCAGTGCGTTATTTTATTCTCGCATCCTACACCCGCGCTCTCAAAACCATAACTGCAAACCGCCCACATCTCTCCTTAACAACAAAAAATCGCCCGCATCTCTCCACCGAAATACTCACTCTTTTCTTCCGCCTGAACCTATTCTCTGACCGCCTCGCTTTCGATGGACAAAAACCTATATATTTCGCCCCACCATCCGACCCTCCTCCACTCCCAAAATCAATATACAAAACTTGACTAAAATTTAATCAATGGATAAAAAAGAGATACGTTCACTGATAAGAACCACAAAAAAAACTATCGGTGCTGACATCCTGCTCAAACAATCATCACCCCTTGCTGGGACTCTCGCCGAAAACATCCACTTCCGCTCTGCCGATAAAGTGATGCTTTATTACCCCCTCTGGGACGAACCGGACACACGCCCTTCGTTTGATGTCGTCTTTCGTCAAAAGAAACGTCTAATACTCCCTTCCGTCGTTGGTGATGATATTATCCCTGTTGAAGTTACCCCTGACACTCAATGGATTGAGGGACCTTTTGGCATTATGGAACCTCAAGCAGAACCTTACAGGGAAGATATTGATTTCATTCTTGTTCCAGGAGTCGCGTTCGACCAAAAATTGAACCGATTGGGCAGAGGAAAAGGTTATTACGACAGATTTCTCGCTTTACACTCTAATGCTTATCGCCTTGGTGTATGCTTTGATTTCCAGATAGTTTCACAATTGCCTTTGGAACCTCACGACCTTCCTATGAATGACATCATCATTCTAAAAACATGTTCCACTGATTAACCTATCTAACACTACCCTACTTTTGACTCATTGGGCGAAAATATTGCTCGTTTTCTTGTTCTGTGCCTCAACACTGAAAGCGCAGAACAATGATACCTATGCCTTCCTTGACCTTCCTGCTGCATCACGGAATGCTGCCCTCGGAGGTCAAGCTATCACCATTTACGACGATAACCTTTCTTTGGCTTTCGACAATCCTGCCCACCTCAGCGAGAAAACTCATAACGACATTACTTTCAGCTATGCTAACTGGTTCAAAGACGTGAATATAGCCTCTGTCATTTATGGCAGAAATCTCGACAATAAGAATTTTTTTGCCACAGGTATCCGATACGTGGATTACGGCAAGTTTCAAGGATATACTGAGTCCGAACAATATACTGGCTCTTTCACTGCCAAAGATATGGTGGCTGAGGCTATATACACTCGCTGGCTGTCTCCTCATTGGTCTTGCGGCGTTGCTACTAAGATAATCTACTCTGTTTACGAGAAATACCAATCGGCTGGTATGGCATTTGATATTGGTTTCTCGTATCATAACATTGAAAAAGGAGTAACAGCAGCGTTGGTTTGCCGTGACGCAGGTTTCCAGTTCAAAGGATATTACAGCATTGATGGCAGTCAACGTTTCGAGTCGCTGCCTGTCAATCTGATGCTCGGCCTTTCGTACAGATTGCCAAAACTTCCTGTTCGATTTTCTTTCACTTACCATAATATCCAAAAATGGGATTTGAGCTTTTCTACATCGTCTGCCGTCTCTGATGTTATGTCTGAAAGTTCTTCCGCTCGCCAAGACATTGATATGTTCTTCCGACATACAATATGGTCACTCGAAGTAATCCCAACAAACTACCTATATTTCGTCGTCGCATATAACCATCGTCGTCATCAAGATATGGCAATAGCGTCAAAACGCTCAATAGCAGGCTTTTCGTTCGGCGCAGGTTTCTCCGTCAAACAGTTCTCCGTTGGCTTCTCTATCTTACCATATCAAGCAGGTAAAGTCGGCTTCAATATAGATTTCTCAATAGATATGGCAGCTTTTGGAGTAAAATAACCCACTTAAGGGTGGTTCTATAACACCCATAACTTAAAATATGAAAAAAATAGTTGTTGCTATCGACGGTCATTCTTCTTGTGGCAAAAGCACAATGGCTAAAGCTTTGGCTTCTTATGCTGGTTATAAATATGTTGACACAGGTGCCATGTATCGTGCTGTAGCCCTCGCAGCATCACGCGAAGGATTATTGGACATTCCTAACGAAATTGACCTCGCAAAATTAGAAAAACTTCTTGCTACCCTGGAAATTGATTTTATCGTTACCTCTCAAGGTCAGCACACTTCTCTCAATGGTATCGACGTAGAGGCGGAAATACGTACATTACAGATTGGAAATGCTGCTTCTCGTGTTTCTGCCATACCTTTTGTCCGTACTCAATTAGTCTCACTTCAACAAGATATGGGCCGCGCCAAAGGTATTGTCATGGATGGTCGAGACATTGGCACAGTTGTATTCCCTAACGCTGAACTGAAAGTTTTCGTCACTGCATCACCTGAAGTACGCGCAAAACGCCGTTTTGACGAACTTCTGGCAAAAGGTACGCCTATGTCTTTCGACGATGTCCTGAAAGATGTCCTCGATCGCGACTACCGCGACACTCACCGTGAGGTTTCGCCTTTGAAGCAAGCCGACGACGCACTCTTGTTGGATAATTCAAATATGACTCGCGAGGAGCAATCCGCTCTGCTTCAATCTTGGTTTGATAAAAGGATTTTATAGGGTGGTTCTATCTAAAAAAACATTAAATGAACCGCTTCCTTAAATATTTTCCAAAAATCCTTTGTCAATCCGAATTTTATTTGTAAATTTGCCCCTTGAAAATATCCTATCTGTCAAGATAGTTGCAAGTGTTATCCCCATTTAGAAAGTAACTCTTTTTGTTACTTCTCTCTTTTGATGGGCAATTTGTTGTCTTTCAACATAATGAATCAGTTCCAAAGTCTTTGGATTGTTCACGGCATTTGCTCCGATATTTACGCCTTAACAACTTGAGACTAACATTTAACATAGATAAATTTCAAAGGTATGAGGAGTTATCTACGCTTTTTTATAGTGATGTTATTGCCGCTTTTGGCAAACATCTCATCCGCACAGACGCTTCCACTGCCGTATTTTTGCGGTTTTGAAGACGCAACTGAGAACGCTAACTGGACTCTCAATTCTGGTCCTGCTGGTAACACCGCCAGAAACAAATGGTACATCTCTAATGCCGAAGTTTATGCTGGTGACAGCGCTCTGAACATCAGTAATGATGGCGGTACTAATGCAACTTACGGCAATACTACCGTAGCTATCGTCGCATACCGCGAAATAACGCTTCCCGC
>JAGHVI010000230.1 GCA_018064385.1 Candidatus Minthenecus merdequi | reverse complement strand
TTACAATAGCACTGCTTTTCTGGCCTCTCTATGGTCCGAAATATTTAAGGTGAGTTCTATTAGAACTCACCTTATTTTCCAAATAAGCCTTTTGTCACATTCGTTCTGAAAGCAATGAGTTTGTTTCCTTTCGCAGGTTGCATTGTCAATGCGTACCTGCACCACAGCACCAATGTTCCTCCCCATTTGACGACCTCGGAAATCAGACGTTTGATGTATTTGGATATTCCTATAGATAAAGTGCGCTGTCGCTCGCTGCGTCCAATTTGCAACGTTAGGCGATTAAAATAATCCTCTCCAAGTTTCGCAGGAGGAATGCTGTGATGCAACACTGGTGTGGGCAGATAGAGGATTTCCATACCAAGAGTGTGCATTTTGTCGAAAATGTCCTTCTCCTCACTTCCCATCAGGTTACCGCCATTGCGACCAAGTGACGTGTTGAACATACCAACTTTTTGGAAAACACTTTTTCTGAAAGCCGCATTACCTCCTCCTGGATACCTACCCTTAGGATATCTGCGTACATTGCGACCATAATCCATCCATGCCGTGAGCAATGCTCTTGTGTAAGGGGTCATCCATGAAGGTTCGCTACCTTCCTCATAAAGAGGTATTATAGGACCACCAAGTGCCATTGTTTCGGGATGATTGTCGAACCACTGGACGTAATCCGTTAGATAATTGTCGTCCACCAACGCATCGTCATCCACAAAGACAATAAGATCACCCTTCGCTGAATGTATTCCACAGTTCTTGGCTGCAGATAACCCTTGTTCGTGCTCTTCGACATATCGGAAAGTTACATCAGAATGCTCATCGGCAAACTTACGGCATATCTCTCGGGTATTATCCTTGCAGTTGTTGTCAACAAGCAGGATTTCATATTCGCTCTTTGGTAATGTGTTTGCTACCAATGACTCAAACAGAGCCCGTATGTATTTCTCCCTGTTATATGTGCAAATTATTACTGTTAGCATATAGGTGAGTTCTATAAATTCATTTTGAGGGTTTTTGGAGTTTATTTGTTACATTTTTTAACTTGTTATCTTAAATGGTGAATTTATAGAACTCACCTATACTATATCTTCATTGTTTCAATGCACCGATTGGAACGACGTAAACACCATCATTGCGAAGGTAAGCATAGTCTCCGACTCCCGTAATCACCATCATAAATGAAGGAGCTTTCATTTTACTTGTATCGATTTTATTGGCAAGTTTCAGCAAAGACGATGCTCCTTTTTCCACAAGAGTCTCTCCACCGAGCTTAATTTCAACAAGTCCATACGAACCATTGCGGAGATGTATTACTGCATCACATTCCAATTCACTTTTGTCACGATAATGGTAAACTTTGCCATCCAAGGCATCGGCATAAACACGGAGATCACGTATGCAAAGCGTCTCGAAAAGAAGCCCCATTGTATTAAGATCTGCTATCAGGTCTTTAGGTCCGATACCCAATGCAGCAGCTGCTATGCTCGGGTCAACAAAATATCTCGTATCACTTGTACGTATTGCCACTTTACTCCTAAGATTTGGATTCCATGCCTCGCTATCCTCAATGACGAACATTTTGCGCAGTGCGTTGATGTAACTGACAATAGTGTCCTGCGATAACGTTGGTTCATCGTTGTGTGCCTTGAGATCGTCATAGATTGTACTGATTGACACCTGTGCACCTTGATTTCGTGCGTATGACTTGAGAAGGCGACGAGCGAACTGACCATTCCTTTTTATACCATCAATGCGCGATATGTCGCTATCAACTACAAGATCTACATAATTTCGAGCTTGTAACAATGCAGCTTTTGGTTTCAGTGTAAGTGACCCAGGCCAACCACCTCTGCAAATAAGATAACTAAGTTCCTCAATTGTTATTGCATTGGCTATTGTTGCCTTTGTCTCCCCTTTAAACATTGAAGTAAGGCTGACAGAACCATTCGATTCTCCAGACTCCCATAAAGACATAGGACGCATAGTTATCTTGCCAAAACGACCTGCTCCAGAATGCGTTATCTTGCTTTCGTCTGCTGGTACTGATGAACCGGTGAAAATATATAAGCCTTTCTCTCCTTTTTGACTTATGTCAAACCTTGCAGCATCCCATAGTTGCGGCGCAAGCTGCCATTCGTCAATGAGTCTTGGCTTAGCACCTTCAAACAAAATCAGTGGTGCCGTCTCTGCCATTTTTAGATAAATATCTTTACGGGCAGGGTCATCCATATATACGACACTATTTGCACATTGGGCAGCCGTGGTGGTCTTGCCACACCATTTTGGACCTTGTATAAGCACGGCTCCAGCTGCTTCAAGTTGCTCTTCCAACAGGTAGTCTGCTATCCTATTTTTATAGTCGTTCATAAGGTGTTTTTTTGGCTGCAATATTACAGTTTATTTATCAGTTACCAAGCATTTGCTCTGTTTTTATTCGGCAACATGGCGTTTTTTTATTCGGCAACATGGCGCTTTTTTATTCGGCAACATGGCGCTTTTTTATTCGGCAATTTGGCGCTTTTTCATTCGGCAATTTGGCGCTTTTTCATTCACCAATTTGACACTTTTTCATTCGCCAATTTGACACTTTTCTTATTAATCGTATTTTCTGTATGTTCTATCTTTTGTATGCACTATGCGAGTCTTATAGTCTTTTGCGTTCCAATTTTTGATTGGGGTCATATATGAGTCAGAGTATATAGCCCTCAGCCATTCATCGGTTTTGACTGGCATATATATTTTAAGTCCAAGGAAATCTCTGCGTTCAAACTCGGTAAAAGGCACATAACTCCTGTCACAAGGAAATCCATCCGTCGCATTAGCCTCTTTCCACTCCTTTGTTTCATGCGCACGTTGTATTATGCTGTAAAGGTCGTCGCCCTCACGGTGGTAATGGAATATGTCAAGATGTATCTTGTTATATATATATGTCTCTTCGGCAATCTGTTTTGTGCTTGCAACATAAATTTGTTTATAGAACTTGAAACCAGCATGCTCCATACGTTCACGCATATCCTTAGGAGCCTCATCGGCAAGTATTCCAAGGTCAATGTCTGGATCGTAAGATATAAACCCATGGTCACGATATGCCCCAAGCAGTGCTCCATAAGTGAGGAATGGTTTCAATCCCATATTGCTAAGCACCTTGTCTGCCTCTGACAGCATCTTCAGACCGTTTTTCTTCATCCTTCGTGCCTGAACCTTGAACTTGACTTTGTTTATCAACTCGATAAGACGCTTGTATATACCAAGTTTCAGTGCTATTTTTACTAGTATATCTCTCATTTTATTCTTGAAATTCCCCATTCATAGACTTGGTCTATCATTGGGGTTGCGATGTTATTCTCTTTTGCCAAATCTCTAATCCACCTCAGACCATAAGGAAAGTCCTCGGTGAAGTAACGACTCGTGAAATCTGCCTTCCAGCCTTCTTCCATCTCTGTCATAGGGCTAAGAATTTTCTCGAATGCCTTGATACTCTTTATTTTGTTTGTTAATGACATTGCGTCGCGGCTTTCATAGTAGTTCAGCAGAGTCGGCAACGACTTTACTCCTAACGTGTCAAGCAATCTGAAGAACTCTTCGTCCATCTGTATTTCTATTTCAGAGGCTTCGTCTGTCCACTCTTTGTAAAACAGTATCTGATGGTCAAACATCTCATCCTCTTTGCCTTTGAACATTGAGTATAGCCGACCTGTGTGCAAGATTGGATTTGAGTTGGTCAATGAGGCTTCATAGAAACTATCCAACCTTGTCACTGGCGTTCCAAACAATTTTTCCAAAACTTTCTCAAAGCCCTCTTCTGTGTTTTCAGTGGCTACTGACAGTGCTTTCTTATACCCCAACAGATTGGCTGACCTGCCATATTCCTTTACCCTTGCGATATAGGGCACTCTTTGAAAACCAAAAAGTCTCGCATCTTTGTCCAACACTTTGTGCGCAAAGAAAAAGAATCCGGTACTTGAGACAATCGAGCCAACCTTCGTATTGCCAATAAATGGTTTTATCCTTATTAACGTTTCTTCTATCAGATACCCTGGCAGACACAACAACACTATTTCCTGACCTTTCAAAACATCCTCAGGTTCTTTCGACACCTTGAGCAATTTGCCTCTATATTCCTTGCCGTCACAATCATTCACCACCACTTCGTCACTCCATTTCTCTGGATGACCAGTCAATATGGAAACTTCATTACCTGCCTGTGATGACAAAACACCGGCACACACATGACCTAACGAACCACCTCCACAGATACAGATTTTCATAACGCTTTCAGTTGTTCAACCAAATATGAATTATCCTTTCTGTTTCTCACCGCCAGTCGAATGAGATTCCTGCCTTTCATAGCAGCCTTTCCTCCACAATCCTTTATCAGTATGTTCTTCCGCAACAGTTTCATTGCCAGTTCTCGAGACTTGAATTTGCCAGTTATCTCGCAGAGAAAGTAGTTTGCCTGCGAGTCAAACACTTTGATATAAGGCACCTGTTCCAACTCCTGTCTAAACAAATTCCTCTCCTCACGGAACAAACGGCAACCCTCCTCATAGTTGTTTTTGTATTTCTCGTATATCTGCATATAGAACTCTCCAAACGAGTTGATGTTCCATATCGCAACGTCTTTTTTCATACGTGCTATCACCTCGGTATCGCCAGAAGCCATTATGCCAAGTCTCAGTCCCGGCACGCCATAACTCTTGCTGATGGACTTAACAACAAACAGATGAGGATTTGTCTCCAATATAGAATTATCCAATAACGAATATTCACCATCTACATTCGCAAAGTCAACAAAACTTTCATCCACAACAAACCTCATTCCCTTTTCTTTCGTCCACTGAATAAGCTCCAATAATTCATCGTAAGATATGTAGTTCCCCGAAGGATTGTCGGGGTTGATCAGCAGCAACGTGTCAATATCCTTGTCTCCAAAATAGTTTCTCAAATCCTCAGCAGTATAATGAAAATCCTCAGTTTCAGGAATATATTGAACAAGATGCTCCTTTGCCAATCGGTTTGGATACTCTTCGAAAGTAGGCAACACATTTCCCAGCGTACCAACATATCCTTCCATTAATGCCTTAATCAGTTCGGCTGCGCCATTGCCCACAACGATATAATCCTCTTTTACACCAAAGTTTTTCGATGCAAGCAACGAATTGACTTTCATTCCCGAAGGATATTCTCGTATGAGAGTATCAAAACTTGCCTTTATTTCGTCTGTCAGTCTCTGGGGTGGAAAATACGGATTGACCAGATAGCAGTAGTCCAGCATCTGAGGATAACGCCAATAGCCTCCATAACGGCAGATATACGCCATATAATGCTCTTCATCGGTATTGGCAAACATTCCCGAGGCAATGTCTAAATCTTGAAGGTCGTCAATCTCATACCAAGTCTCACCATCGAGCGGCAATGCTTTGAGTGGAGCGTGTTTCAGATGGAGAATCACCTTGAGCACCTGCTCGTAATACTCGTTGTTGCCTAATGCTTTGCTGTATGCCTCAAGAAATGGGACATAGTACTGGCTCAGAAACTCTTTGCTGAATTTGTATATATTGACAGTCTTGTAGTAATCCTTTATCTCTTTGTACTTGAACTCTTCTTTGTCAATGAACCGAGTGATATGGTTGTCGTCATCCAAAGTCACCACTGTTCCGTCCATCCAACTTTCGTATTTGTCAACCAACGCAATGTTAGGATATTTGTCGTCAAGCAGTCTTGTCAGTACACAAGGTTCAAATATCAAATCCGACTCCAGCAACAATGTGTCTTCCTCAATCAGATAATCCTTTGCAAGATAAAGAGAGTAAATGTTGTTAGTTTTGTCATATATTTCATTGTCAACATATTCAATCCGAACACCTTGACATTCATTGCCCAAATAAGCCTTAACCTTATCACGCATATACCCGACCACCATCACAACCCTCGACACACCAACCTTTGAAAACGACTCCATAGCCCTGTCAATCAGTTTTATGCCGTTGACTTCAAGCATGCACTTGGTGTTCTCTTTCGTATATTCGCCAAGGCGTTTGCCCATTCCTGCCGCTAAAATTACTGCCTGCATAAGTATTCCAATATCTTTATATCTTCTTTATAAGTCAGTTTCATATTCCGTTCTTCGCCTTCGACAATATAAATCTTCTTCTCAGGCATATAGCGCATCACCATTCCACAATCGTCTGTGCTGCTCATTTCGGGGTCTTGCAATCCTCTGCGATATGCCTCTTTGATTACACTCAGACGGAATGCCTGAGGTGTTTGGGCTTTTCGTAAAACACAACGGTTGGGTATAGCCTTGATTACTTCTCCTTCTGTTTCCCAAATAGTGTCAGTTACCTTAACCGCAACACCCACTGCATCATGTTCCTTTAATGCGTCTGTCACTCTATCTATTATCGTCTGACTGACCATTGGGCGAACTGCATCGTGGAAGATAAGATTGACCTCACCTGCCTCTTTATATGCCTCGATAGCCGATAGGGTGGAGTAGTAACGCTCTTTCCCTCCTTTCAGCACCTTTGTCACCTTTTTCCACTTATTTTTCCTCGCAATCTCTTTCATCTCGTCCACATAATCAGGATTTATCACAATGACAATCTCATCAACTCCTTTATGACGTTCAAAAGCATCAATGCTTTTTTCTATCACCATTCTGCCTCCAATCTCAAGGAATTGTTTCGGCTTGTCAGCCCCCAAACGGCTTCCCACTCCGCCTGCCAATATGACTGCAATGTTTTTCATAAATCTTTCAATAAAAATGCCATATAAAGCGGCAATGTCAGTAATTTTCCATCTCGACCGACATTGTAGTCACCCAACTTTAATGCTTGGTGTATATTGTAATGCTCTGGATTATTCAAAACCGTACGTGTGGATTTTGTATGTCCTGATTTGGCTTTACACTCCAACAACGTGCATTTTCCTTTGTAACGAAGTATGAAGTCAATCTCCAATCCTCCATCTTTATGAAAATAGTATAGTTTGCGTCCCATTTT
>JAGHVI010000181.1 GCA_018064385.1 Candidatus Minthenecus merdequi | reverse complement strand
AGGAAAAGATTTTCGCCACGACGCTCACTGTGTGCCATTTTGCCAAGAATCAAACCGTCAGGCGATACAAGACCTTCTATACCTAAGGTCGAACCATTAGGATTTTCAACATATTGGAATGCAACCTGCCCATTTTTGACCAAATTTTCAGCCATAGTCTGCGAACATACAAATTTGCCCTCACCATGGCTCACAGCTACGGTATGTTCCTCATGCGGTTTGAAACCCTGTAACCATGGCGATTTCAGTGTGCAGACACGTGTTGTTACCATCTGTGAAATATGACGGTTGCAGTCATTTCTGAACAGCGTTGGCGAATTGTGAGTCAGAGCATTCAGATGACCGTATGGCAGCAATCCCGACTTGACAAGCGCCTGAAAACCATTACAAATACCCAAAATCAAACACTTACGATCCAACAAAGCTTCTATCTGATGTGCAATCTTTGCGTTATTGATGACTGTCGCAATAAATTTTGCAGAACCATCAGGTTCATCGCCTGCCGAGAAACCGCCTGCAAAAGCTAATATATTACATTGCGCAATGTTGTCTGCCATTTCGTCAATCGACTCATTCACATCACGGGCTGTTAGATTGCGGAACACAGTTGTTTTGACTGTTGCACCAGCCTCGCGGAATGCACGAGCAAGGTCATAATCACAGTTAGTGCCAGGGAATATAGGAATATATACAACTGGGTTCAGAACTTCAAGCGGTGCATACATCTTTTTTGTCAAAACTTCCGGTGCTGCCAACACTTTGTCAACCTTCTTCTCGTTTACAGGATATACGTTACGGTAATTGGAAATTGCCTCTTCGTACAGTGTTTCGACAGGAAACGACATACCGTTCACAACAAGTTTATCATCGTCACGCAACTCGCCAATCAACTGAGCATTGAGTTTCTTATCCTCCGAAGTGAACACAAAACTGCCATAAAGGGATGAATAGAGATCTTTACAGGAAATATCTGCACCTACGTTCGAGCCAACTGCCATTTTTGTGACAGCCTCAGCCACGCCACCTCGACCGACAGCGTATGCGGCATCAACTTTGCCGGCTCGGATAAGTTCCTGCATATAGGCAAAATTACGCCTCAACTGATTTGTATCAGGCATATAGTTACGGAAAGCACGATGTCTGAGCAGATATATGTATTTCGGAACACCTGGTTCTTTATCGAAATCTGTCGAAATCACATTGTTGGCATCAACCATAGCAACTCCGAAAGCAATGAGCGTTGGTGGTACATTGATGTTTTCAAATGTTCCGGACATCGAATCCTTACCTCCAATCGAAGGCAGTTTCAGTTCGCGTTGCATCTTCAGCGCACCCAGCAAAGCCGCAGCAGGAAGCCCCCAGCTACGATTGTCGGTCAGTTTCTGAAAATACTCTTGGAACGAAAACCTTATCTTAGTATAATCACCGCCCGCAGCCACAACCTTCGAACAGGCATCAATCACAGCGTATGCTGCACCGTGGTAAGGACTCCATTTCGAGATGTATGGGTCGAAACCGTAAGCCATCATCGAGGCATCGTCCGTTGTACCATCCAGCACTGGCAGTTTTTGGACTGAGACCTGCGAAGGCGAACGCTGAAGACGCCCGCCGAAAGGCATCAGAACTGTTGAAGCTCCAATGGTAGCATCGAACATTTCAACCATGCCTTTTTGAATCTGTACGTTAGGGTCATGCAAATTATTGATAAATTGCTTCTCTAGCATATCCCCTTCAACGGTTCTATCGAACGGATTGATATTCTCAACCGCAGAAATCCTCACATTTGTGTGACGTTCAGCACCGGCTGAATCAATAAATTCACGGCTAAGGTCAACTACAACCTGGTCATTCCAGAGAATTTTCATTCTTCGATTGGCTGTTACGTTGGCAATGTGCACAACTTCTATATTTTCATCATTGCAAATCGAGATGAAGCGGGTTGCATCGTTGGCATCCACAACAACAGCCATACGTTCCTGACTCTCTGATATAGCCAACTCTGTTGTTGTAAGCCCTTCGTACTTTGTTTTGACACGGTCCAGAAATATCTCCAACCCGTCTGCCAACTCACCGACAGCCACCGAAACACCTCCTGCACCGAAATCGTTTGCTTTTTTGATAAGAGACGAGGCATCCGGACGGCGCATCAGGCGTTGCAGTTTCCTTTCTTCGGGGGCATTGCCTTTCTGAACCTCACTACCGCAGGTAGCCAAAGATTGGTCATTATGTTTTTTGGACGAACCGCTTGCACCACCGACACCATCACGACCTGTACGTCCACCGAGCATAAGTACCACATCCCCTGGTTGAGGAGTTTCTCTGTGAACGTTTGCCAAAGGAGATGCACCGACCACAGCACCGACCTCCATACGTTTTGCAACATAATCAGGATGGTAAATCTCCGAAACATAAGTTGTGGCAAGACCTATTTGGTTCCCGTATGAGGAATACCCCTGCGCAGCCTTGCGCGTAATCACACGCTGCGGAAGTTTCCCTGCGAGAGTTTTTTTGATAGGAGCATATATGTCGCCAGCTCCAGTGACACGCATAGCTTGATAGACGTACGCACGACCCGAGAGAGGGTCGCGGATTGCACCGCCAAGACACGTTGCAGCACCTCCGAAAGGCTCAATTTCGGTAGGGTGATTGTGTGTTTCGTTTTTGAATTGCAACAGCCATTTCTCTGTATTTTCACTGTTATGGTGTTTCACTTTGACTGTAACATAGATAGAACAGGCATTGTTTTCCTCGCTCTGTTCCAGGTCGTCCAAAAAACCATTTTTCCTTAACCACCGTGCCCCGATAGTACCCATATCCATCAGGGTATGAGGCTTAAGATCGCGTCTGACAGAACGACGCATAACATCATAACGACGGAATGTACCCCGTATGTCGTCAGCGATGAACGAATCTTCTACTTCCAGGTTATCAATCACGGTATTGAAAGTGGTGTGACGGCAGTGGTCGGACCAGTAGGTGTCCAGAATCATCAATTCTGTCTCGGTAGGTTCGCGCGACTCGTTCTTAAAATAGTCTTGAATACAACAAAGATCGTCAACATTGATTGAAAGACCACGTTCTTTGACCAGGTTTTTCAATCCACGTTTGTCAAGTGAACGAAAACCATTGATGAACTCACGGATAGGAGTCCCAGCATTGGCAATTGGTTCCGTACCGATTCTGCGAAGATTCTTTTCGCGACATTCAACCTTGTTTATGCAGTAATTCTTGATTTTTTCAAAAAGAGATGCAGACAGCTT
>JAGHVI010000229.1 GCA_018064385.1 Candidatus Minthenecus merdequi | reverse complement strand
ATGGACTTGAGCACAAGCTCAAGGTAGTCAGGACGGTTGTACGTTGTCACTATCAAAGTGACATCATTGCAGATGTTGCGTTGCTTTGACATAAGGGATGTTATTGAAAATGTTATAAAATGACGTTAAAGTAAATGGCAGTGCGAGATGCTGATGCTTTGTTTGTGAACTACTGCCCAAAGACTTAGAAAGAAAGATGCAAGCGAGAGACCGAAAGCACAAAAGATAATCACCTTAAATCCGCAGCGAAATAATTAACTATTTTTATAAGTTCCTGAGCAACAAAAAGTTGCTCAGGGTTTTGCCATGTAAATAATTTCACCTAAATTTGTGCTGCGAACCAAAATTCAACAAAATCATTGAATGACATGGCAAAGGTACAAATAAAATCTGAAATAATCGCAACTTATGCGGAATTTTTAAGATCATGGAGCTTTTTGAGCGTCTTGGTCTCGGCAAACTCGTAGATTCGAGCCTTGGCAAGAGAGATGCGAGTTGGAACGCATTTCAATATAGCGAGGTGGTTGAAACACTCTTCTGCAACTACCTTTGCGGTGGTGACTGTCTGGAGGATGTCAACATGCTTGCTCCTCAGTTCTCACTACGCCCAAATACACGGGTCCCGAGTTCTGATACTATTGGACGTGTCCTGAAGTCTTTGACCACGGAGAATGTATCCTATTCCTGTGAGAAGTCAGGAAATTCATACGATTTCAATGTGGCCGAAAAACTTAACGTCTTGTTGCTCAACATGATTAAGAAGATGGGACTTCTTAAAGCAGGTGAGGAAGTGACGCTTGATTTTGACCATCAGTTCATTCCTGCCCGCAAGTTTGATGCCAAGTATTCCTACAAGAAGGATTACGGTTATTTCCCTGGATGGGCGAGTGTCGGCGGAATCCTGGTCGGAGGTGAAAACCGTGACGGCAACACCAACGTCAAGTTCCATCAGCCAGATACACTCATTCGCATTATGGACAGGATAAAGCAGACTATAGGCGTCGTCATCAAGAATTTCCGTGCTGACTGCGGGTCTTTCTCCAAGGAGATCATTGAAGCCGTAGAACCACGATGCAGGCATTTCTACATCAGAGCCAGCAACTGCTCTTCAAGATACGAGGAGTTCAGGGAGTTTGAAGGCTGGGAAAGTGTAGAGATTGACTATCAGACATGTGAGCTTGCATCCTTTGAGTATGAGATGGACGAATCCAAATACCGTCTTGTCGTACAGCGTTCACCTAAGAAGGAGGACGGTAAGATAGTGACAGACATGTTCGGTACCGTATATATCTATAGAGCCATCATCACCAACGACAGGGAGATGAGCGAGAAGGATGTCGTACTCTTCTACAACAAGCGTGGTGAGAGTGAGAAGAACTTTGATATCCAGAACAACGACTTCGGATGGGCTCATCTGCCGTTCTCTTTCATGAACGAGAACACCGTGTTCATGCTCATCACTGCCATGCTGAAAAACTTCTTTCTCTATCTCACGCAAATGCTGAGCGGAAGCATCGAGGCTATAAAGAAGACAAGCCGACTGAAGAAGGTGCTTTTCCATTTCATCTGCGTGCCTGCAAAATGGATCAAGTCAGGTCGCAGAAACATTCTCAGACTATATACGGAACGAAAATACTACAAGGAAATCTTCGATTCCTGACACACCATTACTTATTGGTCCATACATGATTCCCCCATTTGCTTGGGTGGGGGAATTTGTGCCTTTCTTTCTGCGGTGGGGAAACAAAAGTCAGCATGTATGCCATAACGTCCACAAAAAGTCACTCGCACGTTCTCTGTTTTATACCTGTATTTATTTTGAATTGACCAAACATTTAGGCTGCGGATTTAAGG
>JAGHVI010000165.1 GCA_018064385.1 Candidatus Minthenecus merdequi | reverse complement strand
TTATTTTTAGCAGATTGCTGTGCGAAAGAAGGGAGCATAGCGAGCTATGTGACCGACTGACAAGCAGCAAGATGCAAAAATAAATTCAAAAGCGTCCAATTGTGGAACGTCCTCTTATATATCATACAAACATAATTAATAGAACCACCCTTTATCAATTGTCATTTTTTAATCAAGCATTTTCAATCAGTTTCACAATATGTATGAGCAACCTTAATCATAATCAGCAAAAAGTTCCGCCAAAAGTCTGTCGAAATCTTCTTTGTAATCATTCTCATCACTGTCTATCTCATGAGCATGGGCATTGCTTATCCAATACAATGCTTTGCCAAGATTCCTCTTAAAGTATTCTCCTTTGTCATACAAATCTGATATGTCGCCACAGGCACATCCGACCCCCTCCTTGGCTGCAATTTTATACCATGACATCGCTTTGTCCACATCCTTCTCACAGCCAGTTCCCTCTTCGTATAATGTACCCATGGTTCTTATCGCTGGCCATAAACCATATTGTGCAGCCTGAGATATAAGTTCAAATTGTTTATTTTGGGAATCGTCCGAATCATCAATGCCTTGCAACAAGAATGCAAGCATCACCATTGCACTTGGCAATCCCATCTCAGCACTCTCAGTCAGAAACTTTTTCGCAGTCGCTTCATCACCATTTTCCTTAGCCTCCATTCCTTTTTCGTATAGAGACACTGCCTTATCGTATTCATTATCACACAAATCACATTCAAGCCAGACTTTTTCACTACGACAGTCATATACCCATTTGAGCATTTCTAAAATATCATTCTTCAAGTCCTCATATTTGATGGACATCTTCTTATTTTCGGTGAAAATATTTGATTGGAAAGGCAATTTACCAGGCAACACAACATCTTCTGCTTTTATCGAAATCGTTACGAAAGGTTTCCCCAATGAAATCAGTTCCAGCACCTCTTTTTGGTATTTTTTGCTGCGACCTGTGTTTCTTGTCTGCATAATTACTGCAACATCACACTCTTGTAAGCTTTTCATTCGCTCCTTTGCTGTCATTTTCCACGAATCTACCTTTTCAGCAGATGGATAGATATTAAAATGATCGTTTGCCAGTTGACTACACAACAAGGAATATGTCTCCTGATCAGATTCAACTCCAACCACATGAATACAATAGTCATTTATGTCAAAGCATTCATTTCTTTCATATCTCAGTACGTATGCCGTAATTTCCATAAGGGATGATACGGCATCAAAACTTGCCCAATCATCAGATGGATATTTTATTGCATCGAAAATCCATTCAGATACACCATTTGGCACATCCAGAAAATAATCAATGCAATCGTCATGTGACACATTTGGCGGCATGTGCATATCAAATTTCTTGAAATCAACATCCAGAGTATCAATGTCAATGTCGAAATATTTTTTCCACAACACCTTCATTCTGTCATTGTCCTCAATGGCTTGACTTCTTATCCTGAGAATAGATTCTTCATCAATAAACTCTTGGAGTGTCTCTTCTGAGAAATCATCATCCTCTTCTGGCCCTATTAGGAATGATAAGAATCCTAATGTTCCTTTCAATAACACGTCCCAAGCTTTTGTCACATAATATAGCGGCACCTCATAATCGCCACCCTTTACGCTTGTCAGCAGACTTATGTCAAACTCTTTCTGACGAATGCGTTTTTCAAATACATCTGGAAGTATATTGATTACAGTTGCTATAGATTGGCTATCAGCAAAGGTTTTCCACTCTAACTGCTTTTTCTTATAGTTTTCATTATTTATAATTTTATCAACCTGGGTTTCAAAACGCTTTTTGGCTTCTTCTATAGTATCTGCCGCAAAGTCCCAGTCCTCCAATGGTTTTATTGATCCTGGGGCACAAGGTTTTCCATACAAACGATTTCTATCACCTGTATTACGGTACATAGTACAAGTATAGCCCTTATATTCTAGATTTAACTTCTCCATATTTATGACACATTTTTACTCATTATTTTGTCCGTTATCGTATTTTTCAATAATGGGTGGTTCTATTAATTAGGTTGAGACGATTTTGAAGTTTATTTTTAGCAGATTGCTGTGCGAAAGAATGAAGCATAGCTGGCTATG
>JAGHVI010000049.1 GCA_018064385.1 Candidatus Minthenecus merdequi | reverse complement strand
GCAATTGGTTCCGTACCGATTCTGCGAAGATTCTTTTCGCGACATTCAACCTTGTTTATGCAGTAATTCTTGATTTTTTCAAAAAGAGATGCAGACAGCTTTTTTTGAAAAACTATCAGACGGGCGGCAGAAATCTTAACCTTAGCATCTGGGTCAATCAGATGGACACAATCAACGGCCGAAGCTGCACGTTGGTCGAACTGTCCTGGCAACGGTTCGATGGCAAAACACGAACCTATGTTCGATTGAGGAGCAAACAAAGGGTTTGTAACCACAAGAGATTCCATAAGAGCCTCATGCTCGTCTAATACAGACACTATATCGGTAGCTATTTCGCCGAACACCCCATACTTCGCTTTTTCAATCAATTTTGGCGTAAATCCTTCAACATCATAAATATTGAGAATACGCAATCCTTTTATTTTTATCTCAAATATTTCGTTAAGTTCGTTCTGCAAAGAACGAGCTTCTGTTTGATACTCCGCTTTCTTTTCGACTGATACTCTGTACTTCATAACATTGTTTATTTTTCCTAACTTAAATCAATTGACCTTATGGCTATATTTCACATCCTTAAGTTTTTCGTTAGCCTTCACAATTTTATCCTTCAGTCCGAGTTTGTAATCAGCAAGCTTTCGACGCAAATCCGCATTCCCCGTAGCAATCATTTCAACTGCAAGGATTCCCGCATTCCGCGCTCCGTCAATGCCAACCGTAGCCACAGGAATTCCTGGTGGCATTTGCACGATAGCCAGCAGTGCGTCCATACCCATCAGTGTGCTTGAAATAGGCACACCAATGACTGGAATTGATGTATTCGCAGCGATAACACCTGGCAAAGCAGCAGCCATACCTGCGCCAGCAATAATAACTTGTACACCACGAGACTCAGCCGTGTATGCAAATTGTTCGACTTCGGCTGGTGTGCGATGAGCCGAAAATGCAAGCATCTCGAAATCAATACCGAAATCATCAAGCACCTCAGCAGCCTTTTCCATAACAGAAAGGTCCGACGTGCTTCCCATAATGATACTAACCATATCTATATCTATTTTTTGTGCAAACACCAAATGAAGGTTTCGTTGAACCTACTAATAATCAATGGTGATAATGCTGTGTTTTCAATGAAATTTCAACGGTGCAAATGTAGTAATTTTTTTTGTAACATCATCGTATTTGATGTTAATTTATCATAAAATTAAAATATTCCTATATAACTGCACACTAACCCCTGTAGCCTTGTCCTATGTAGTATCAACGATACATTAACGATACATTAACGATACATTAACGTTATATAGACCTAATAAAAACTCCTTACCTTTGCACTACCTACTCCATACGGACAGTGAATATGATTATCAAACAATTTCATCCAGAATGACATTCTCGGTCGATTCTGCTGGATGCTGCAGGAACATGCAATAATAAACAGGCAAATAGGTTATGCCATCTTTCGTAAAGACATTGCGTTCGTTGCTGAAGACAATGGCACGGCTGACGTTGTATTCAGGTGTCTTGATGAACCTGTCGAGCGCACTGTGTATGGCATAGTCTTTGCCTGACTTAATCTCGATGGGCAGGACAGTCAGGTTGTTGTAATCATCAACGAGGAAATCGACCTCACCGTTTTTTTTGTTGTCATAATAGAACAACGGGAAACCATGCGCATGAAGCTCCTGAGCCACTATTGATTCATATACAGTACCGAGGTTGATACTCCTGATATCCTGCAGGACGACATTGACATTGTTGCCGTAAAGAATCTGAGTCAGCAGACCTACATCATTCAGGTAAAGCTTCAACAGGTTCTTAGATTCTGATTCCTTGAGAGGGAAAAGAGGATTGCTGATAGCTTTCACCTCAAGAGTTATACCGGAGTTGGTGAGATAGTCGAATTCGTCGGCATAGTCTGTATAGTGCTTGCCTTTCTTACCCTCAATATGTTGATAGACGATGCGTTTTTTTCTGTTTTCGAGTGTGCTTGGCACGAGGTCATAGATTCGGCGGATTTTGAGTTTCTTCTCGTCATCATACTGCGAAGCATCTACTTTGTACAATTCGTGGATATTATGCTGGATTTCCCGTACGCGAATCAGATTACGGTCAGCAAGGAATTGGTTCACAGCCTCTGGCAGTCCGCCTATCAGCAGATAATACTGAAAGCGTTTCAGCAGGTTGCTGTGCGACGATTCCGGCAGACTCATATTGTTCACGAAGTGCTGCTTAGCGTCGGCAATCCACTCGACGCTCACACCCATCGCCCAGAGAAACTCTTCGAAATCCAATGGGTACATCTGCTTGATTTCGACACTCCCCAAAGGCACAGATGGTGTCTCCGACAGAGCCACACCCAATTGTGATCCACTGGCAATGAAGCGGTAACGTTCTTCTTGTTTCAGAAATTTGAGCATTGTCAGCAGATGTGGGTAACTCTGAATCTCGTCGAGAAAAATCAATGTGTCGCAGATGTCGCCCAATGGCTGTTTCGTGTAGTTGCCGAGACGAATGTAGAGGTCGCTGGTAGAGTGAACATCCGCAAAAACCTTGTCGTTCTCCATATCCTCCTTCAGGTTGATTTCGACAAATGTCTTGAACATCTTTTTGCCGACATACCGGATAAGGAATGACTTTCCAACCTGTCTTGCACCATTTACAAGCAAGATTTTGCTATGTTCTCTCTTCAGAAACTGTTCCAAATAATCTGTGAACTTGCGCTTTAGCATAAAATGTAGATATTGATGTTTTTGCGCTGCAAAGTTACATATTTATTCCGAATTGACCAAGGAAAAACCACTTATTCTTGATTTCACCCTCAAAAAATAACCACTTATTCCGTTATTTCACACCTCAAAACAACCACTTATTCCGTTATTTCACACCTCAAAATAACCACTTATTCTGTTATTTCACATCACTCGAAATGAATTAATAGAGCCATAGGGCGCACCTAAATGGTTGTCATTTTCAAGCAAGCGTCTTCGAAATGCAGTATTCTGTTGGCATTCCCATATTTCAAGTCAATCATAATTCATGGATTTTCATCAGCAAACGGACTCTTTTGTCGAGAGCCTTGCTGCCTATTTGTGTGAGATATTCTTCCAATCTGTTCATATCCAGTTCGTTTGCCATATAGTAATCGTCAAGTCTCAACTCGACCAGTTCTGCCTCGTTATCGTAGAAAGGGTATAGATAGAGCAGGTCGAGCAATGCCTTCTCAGGGTGAGCTATGTGCCAAGCCAGTCTTATTGGTTTGATTGTCGGGTTTCCCTCAGGCAGGATTACAGGCTTGAAGCCGAAGAACATCTCAGGCTTGACATTCTGGTATGTGTAGTTGCCGAAGGTGTTGCTGAAGCTTGCTGTTTTGAGAGTCGAGATTGACGTAATGTCCGTCACGGCCTCTGGAATCATCCCATAAATGCTCAGTGCGGTGTGCAGACTGATGTACGAAGGACGGTAAATCCGGTTGGCTACATAGCGTGCGAAGTCAGGTCTTTGCAGTGTCTCGGAAAAGGCATACCATTCCTGACGGAGTTTTATCAGCAGCCCCCGTTTTGTCCATCGTGTCAAGCTGTTACGGTCAAACGA
>JAGHVI010000216.1 GCA_018064385.1 Candidatus Minthenecus merdequi | reverse complement strand
CGAATCCATCTTGAACAGCAGCTTGTTGCTATGCCGCTTCTGCTGAGTCGAGCGGTTCGGCAACCATTCCAGCACCTCCCCCAACCTGAACATAATCGGCTCGATAGGCCCCGATTTAATCTGCACAAGATCGATATCCTCACTATACCTTGCCTGCGGCTGCAAGAACAGCTTATGCAGAGCCGTACCTCCACGGAACGCAAGATTTTCCCGCAGGAACTCATCACTGAAAATACTCACAAGGGCTCTACAGATAATCAAATCCTGCTCCACCATCAGCATATCCTTCCAGGGCGCAAACTCGTGCCACTCATTTATGTACAATTCCGGAATCATATCTCATCAATCTCAAGTTCGTAATTCACAACAACCTTCCAACGCTCATCCATCGGCATATCATCCGAAACGGGCAAAGACTGCTTCAAAGGAATCTTCCTTGCAGTCTTATCCATACGCTTCATCAAAGCAAACAAAGCATCAGCCTGCCCGTGCTCCTCAATCAAATCCAGAATATGCCCCAGCCTCTGAACCGTCGCCACACTGAAATAGCACAACAAAGGCAACCTGCTGTCATCCCACTTAGTCTGTTCGCACAATTCAACCAAAAGTTCAGCGGCACGGCTCAACCCGCCCACCTTCCTGTAATCAGCCACCACATCCAAAGCTGTCAGTTCAGCCCCTGCCACATTCATATAGCCCGATTGCGTCTTCACCTGGCGGATAAAAGCAGACGGCAGATTCTGTCTCATAGTAAACTCCAGACGGCTCTCATTCTTCACCCCAGAGCGTAAGGGACCGCCCGTCACAACAGCCTGAAACACCATTGCAACCTGATGCGAAGCCCCATTCAATGCTGCCGATGTCAGATGCGACACATAATAATCTCGTCCCAGAAACTTCATCAGACTGTCAAAATAAAACGAAGGCGGCACAACCCCCTTAAGCCTGTACTCCGTAGGCACAGTCACATAGAAATTCTGCCAAGGCGACACAATCACGCCCCGTGCCTCCAGTCTCTGCAGACTTTTGTTAACACTGGACTCCTTGATGGGCAAACACAGATCCAGAACATCCTTCTTCGTAAACATATAATGCCCGCGAATCATCTGTCCTTCCACCCATTGAGATATGTCCACTACATTAAAACTATTCTTCATTTTTACAATCCACTTGCAGAATAATACACTTTATGTACATTTTTGCAATTCCGCTGCAAAGTTACAACTTTTCCCTGGCACGGAAGCCAATTCCAAGAAAAATCTTTACACATTAACAGTTCTTAACTACATTCCGTCAATCGTTTCACTTCTTCTTTACCCAAACTGTGCGGTTGCCAGTGCCGATGTGGGTGATGGGGGAAGTTGATTGTTGATACCCAAGGCGTGGCCTTGGGCTATGTGTTGGTTGCCCCTTTCGGGGCGCAGGTGTTGCAGGTGATGAGTAGATTACTCATATCTCAACGCATTGATTGGGTCAAGGTTTGCAGCTTTTTTTGCAGGATACCATCCGAAAAAGATTCCTGTGGCTGCGCAAACCAGGAACGAAGCAATAACCGCTGAGGTACTGATAACGAAAGGCCAATCGATGACAGCAGTTACGACATACGAAATCAATATACCAAACAGAACCCCGATGACACCTCCGATGAGCGAGAGAATGGTGCTTTCAGCAAGAAACTGCATCATAATGTCCTTGCCACGTGCGCCGATTGCCATTCGGAGACCTATCTCCTTTGTACGTTCGGTAACAGTCACATACATAATGTTCATAATTCCAATACCACCGACAATCAACGAGATAGAGGCTATAGCAGCCAACAGAACCGTAAGAAATCCTGTGATAGAGGTCATCATATCCAGCATTTCACTTTGTGTGCGAACATCAAAATCGTTTTCCTGATATGGTTGTATGTGGTGCTCAACACGGAGAATTTCTTCAATCTCGTCCGTAGCACGTTCGGCAACCTCTTCTGATTTGGCTGAGGCATATATCATATGAACGTAGTCAATGGCAAGAATGCGTCTCTGTATGGTGGTGAAAGGAGCAATAACTATGTCATCTTGATCTTGTCCCATCTGGTTCTCGCCTTTCTCCTCAATCACACCTATAACTTTGAAAGGTGTTTTGTTGAACCTTATCTCCTTACCTATCGGATTCTCTCCATTCGGGAAGAGGTTCTCGACAATAGTCTGACCTATAATACAGACCTTAGCATATTTTGCAACCTGTTCGTCAGTGAAAAATGTTCCAGCCGAAAGTTTATATTTCCTGATTTCGAGATAGCAAGGCTCAACACCATTGATAGTCGTTGGCCAGTTGTTGTTGCCGCGAACCAATTGCCCTCCAGACGAGACATATGGCGAAACGTAATCAACGTATTTTGCGTGACGACGTATTGCCTGGCAATCAGAATAGACAAGTGTTTCGACGTTGGTATTACCTGTGTTGACACCTGGACGACGCCATTGTCGCATCACCATAATGAGGTTTGTCCCCATGCCCGAGACTTCATTACGGATGCTTTCTGACGAACTCTGACCTAACGAAAGCATAGCTATGACGGACGAGATGCCGATGATGACACCCAGCATTGTGAGAATGGCACGTGTCTTGTTGCGCAACAACGCCACTATGGCAATATGAAAGAGGTTGTATAGATTCATTAGTAATCTGTTGATTTTGGCAGAGCATCCAGCATCTGGCGAGCAGACACTGGTGTTACGGTTTCGTCTTTGATGATATGGCCATCGCGTAACATAATTGTTCGCGAAGTAAAGCGTGCAATGTCTGGTTCGTGGGTTACAAAACCGATGGTTTTTCCCTTGGCATTCAGTTCTTGGAAGAGCGTCATTATCTCGTACGAGGTGCGTGTGTCAAGGTTTCCTGTGGCTTCATCGGCAAGAATGATGACTGGGTCGGTCACCAAAGCACGTGCGATGGCGACACGTTGTTGCTGACCGCCAGACAGTTGGTTGGGGACATGGTACATTCGTTCCTCAAGACCTACCATGCGTATTGCCTCGAAAGCCCGTTCGCGGCGTTCACTACTGGAAACGTTACGATTGTAAAGCAGTGGAAGTTCGACATTGTCGAGAGCAGAAGTACGAGGCAGAAGGTTGTAACTCTGAAAAACGAAACCAATCTTGCGATTGCGTATGAGCGACAATTCGTCTTTCGTGCGGTGCGATACGGGTATGTCGTCTATGTAATATTCCCCTTCGGACGGTGAGTCCAAACAACCTAATATGTTCAGCAGCGTAGATTTGCCACTGCCCGAAGTTCCCATTATTGAGACAAACTCACCTTGGTTTATCTCAAACGATATGCCTCGAAGTGCTCGAACAACTTCTGCTCCAACCTGAAAGTTGCGCTTAAGATTTTCTACTTTTATGATGCTCATCTTTGTCTGTTCTTCTCGGTTCCTGTTCTTCGCTTTGGAGGTGCTGGGAAGAGAGATGTTTCCTTATCCTTGCTATATTCTTCGGCGGAGAGTGACAAAACGATGCTGTCGCCAAGTGAAAGTCCTGTAAGAAGAACTGCATTGACGCCATCATCAAAACCTGTCTTGACACCCACTTGAACTATGTTGTTTTTTTGCTTTATCCAAACTTGCTTGTCTCCGCCTTGCAAATTTCCTGTTTTGTCCGAGACTTTTTCAGGCTTATCCAGCATTTTTAATACTTCCATATCCGGCTCGAAAGCCAATGCTTCGAGAGGAACGACAAGTGATGAGTCACTCTTTGTGACAATCTCGACTGAAGCTGTCATACCAGGGAACAACTTTTCGTCAGGGTTTGGTGTATTGATGACCACAGTGTAAGTGACGACATTATTCGTCACCTTAGGCTGAAGACGTATCTGACCAACAGTGCCAGAGAAGGACTCGCCCTGATAAGCATCAACCGTAAAACGAACATTCTGACCGACTCGGACCTGACCTATGTCTGCTTCGTCTATGTTAGCCTCGACTTGCATATTCTTCAAATCTTTAGCTATAATAAACATATCAGGTGTTGAAAATGAAGCTGCAACAGTCTGTCCCACCTCAACCTTACGATCCAGAATGACACCATCAATGGTCGAGTATATCTCGGCATAACCAAGGTTAACTCTTGCTTCACGGACACGTGTTTTGGCAGTTGCCAATTGTGATTTTGCCTGAACCAATTGCGAGGATGCCGACTCGAAATCAGCCTGTGTGGCAGCATTGTTGTCAAACAACTCCTTAGTACGGTTGTAAGTCTGATTGGCGAGTGTGAGGGCAGCTTCGGCACTCTGCTCAGAAGCAATTGCTTGGGTCAACTGTTCGTTCAACGTGGATTTATCCAACTCGGCAAGCAACTCGCCCTTGTGAACATGCGAGTTGAAATCAACATAGATAGCCTCGATTTTGCCTGAAACCTGAGTTCCGATGTTGACAGTTTCGACCGGTTGGACATAACCTGTAGCGGTTACAGTCTGTTCGACAACACCATACTGGATTGTCTGGACATGCCAAACCAGTTGTTTATTTGATGGAAGAAGCCATTTGATGATAAAGAACAACACGATGACTCCTATGATGCTCCAAATTATTACTTTCTTACGTTTTTTCTTTTCCATATTATTCACCCATATATATGTTCAGCAATTGCCGCTGAAGCATGAAGTTATATTTTGCTTGTATGTAATCGTAGAGTGCAGAGAGGTAATTGTTCTCCTGCTGTAAAAGATCAACTGCCGTAATCGAACCCACCTTGAACCTTGTTTGATAGACAGCCAAGGTTTTCTGCCAAGCATTGTATTTCATTGTCGAAGCATCATATTTAGATATGGCTGACTGGATGTTGGTGTAGTTTTGAACCACAGTGTTGACAATCTCTTTCTCGGTTTGAAGACGGTCCAATTCAGCTTGTTCTATCGAAAGGCGAGCCTTACGCACACGGCTCTGGGTCTGCGAGCGGTCGTAAATTGGTATTGAAACAGAAATGCCAACGCTCTGCGAGAAGTTGTCGTCCAACTGTTTCCCGAAATTGTTGTAGTCGCGATGGCTTGTTGATATTGAGGCATTTGCACCTATCGTTGGGATGTATCCTGTCTTAGCTATCTTCAGGTCCTGACGGGCAATGTCGAGCGAACTTTCTGAGAGTTTCATTTGTGGCATATTCTTCCTTGATTGTTCCAACGCATAATCCAAATTGGGAGTTACCTTGAAATCATTGATGAACTCATCGGTTGGTGCAATGACAGTCAGAGGCTTGGTAGCATCCATTGACATAAGCACCTTCAACTCGATAAGTGAATTGTCAAGTGAACTCTGAGACTCGACAAGCGAAGTTACGTTGCTGGCATACTGAGACTGAAGCAGTAGATAATCGCTTTCAAGAATTGCACCAGCCTTATACTTAGTCTCGCCCTGTTCCATCTGCTGACGTGATGTTTCGACAATCTGTTTCTGGTATTTTATAAGTTCCATATTGCCTATAATGGTCACATAATTCCGCAGAATAGATATGACAAGATTCTGGTCGTATTGGGCATTCTGGTGCTTGACACGTTCAAGATAGAGTTTTTGCGACTCAATGTTGCGGTAGAGCGAAAAGTTCATAAGGTCGATATTCATCCCGATGCTGGCATTACCGGAATAGGAGGCATCTTCGTTGCCTGCATGGTGAAGGCTTTCGCCCAACGAAGCGGAAACAGATGGAGTTTGTTGCAGTTTGACTCCTCGCAAGGTTTCTTCCTGCTGGTTGACATCCAAAAGCATAGACTGTCGTTCATAACTATTGGCAAAAGCATACTCGACACACTCAGCAAAGGTAAAACGAACAGAATCCTGGCTTTGCGCGGTGGCACTAATGAACGATAACGATAACAATAAACTTAAACTAAAACCCTTCGACAAGTTCAGGGTAAACTGACAAAAACCCTTCGACAAGCTCAGGATAAACAAATAAATCTTTGCTGCCATAATAAATAACTTTTGAGCTTTCTTTATTCGTTCTCGACAACATTTGCCTTGAGCGCATCAGCAATCTGTTTTTTAAGTTTCAATATGTTTTTCTCGGTTTCGCCTTGTTTAGCCGGTTTGTAAAGTGCTTTATACTTGCAAGGCACCAATTTGAACTTAGGTTCGTCAAACGTGCCATTGATGTCAAGTCCCAAACGAACTGGCAGAGGACAGTCGGTCAGCGAGATGTGGTAGTTGAAACTCATGTCGAGATTATGTCTTCCAGACAACACAGCTTGCCATTTGTCCATCGAAACAAGGAATGGATAGACATCTATCTCGTTGCGGAAGATGGTAGCCTCGACCGAAAGTGAGTCTATGACATTGCGAGTTTTTTTCTGGAACTGCATATATTTTGCGATAGTTGAGAAAGTTTCGTTGTCAAGAACGACAAGATCTTTGCCCTCGATAGACGCAGCACCACGGATGGTTGACATTTTCGGTTCGTAATTCGAGTTAAGGTAGGTCTCGCCAGCAAAGTGAAACTCGGCCTTGCCCTGAAAATCCTTCAACATCGGAATAATTGTGTCTATGGAAGGTATCAGTTCAATCAGTTCGTGGATATTGACCTTCAGCAAGTGGAAGTCAAGACCGCAGAACAGGTGGTTACGTCGTTGTGAGCGATAGATGGCTGTCAGTTGCATTTCGGCAGCGTCAGAAGTGAAACCCATCTGCTCTGCCAGCAAGATACCATCCTTGACAGTGAGAGTTCCCCGGATATTACGTATGTCTTTCAGATTGAAAGTAGCATGCGATATGTTTGTGTTGACGGCAATGTCAACACCCTTTGGCACTATGAAAGGGTCGCCTCCGCCTTTGTCCTCGGCTGTTACAGCAGTTACATCCTCGTCGTTGCCCAATCCGTTGACAAGATCCATCAGTTGGTCAACGTCAGTTTTGTCAGAACGGAAGTTGAGGTTGCCCTTCAACAATTCGTTGCGACCGACGAATCCTTGCATATTCGTAATTTCTCCGCTGAGGTTGAAATCCGAGTTACCCAGAATTATACGCGAGTTGTCAATATCCAGACGGTCTGGCTTGAGAGTGAAATTGATGGAAGGTATGTTAACAGGCAACTCCATTCCAGCCATTTTGACATATCCGTCATTGAGGTTGACATTCAGCACTGGATTCAGTTTGAGGAATATGTTGCTCTGATGTTCATCGTATGTAGTGAACCCTTTGAGACTCAGTTTTGAAGAGTTAGCAATAAGTGTGTTGCCTATGTGAGCACTGAGGTGTTTGCTGTCGAATGTTGCGGTAATACCCGGTTGCTTAGGGTTTTTCTTCATTGGGAAGAGAGTTGCAACAATGTCGGGCGATGTGACATCAAAGGATATTGTATCCATCGTTCCTTTCAAATGCGAGAATTGCATATCGCATACAGCCTCGATGAAATGCTTATTGTTCAGAATATCTCCAAACCCAACCTTGAGCGAAGGGGTGCTTGCAACAGCGTCAAGTGTTCCTGTTAAGTTGACCTTCAAGTCAGAACCATCCAACGTTACTTGTCCTAATTCTTTGAAATGCCTGTTGGTGTGAGGACTTGGCAGGGATATTCCAGCTGTGCCTTGGCTGTCAACAATATGTATGCTATCATTGAAGTCAACTTGCAGGTCGCTGTACTGCACAGTGCCGTTGGCGCGGATTTTGTCCAATCGCAGGTTTGTGACATCAGTCAGAGCGAACGCTGTCCGGACATCTATGTCAGTGACACCCTTCAGATTCAATCGAAGGTCTTTGGGTATGATTTTGTGCAGTGTAGTCAGTGGCAGATGGCTCTTGATATGTAAGTTGCATTTCAGTGCATTCAAGAAATCTTCGACCTTGCCATCAGCGGACACTGTTATGTCGTCTGCCTTGGCTGAAAAAGAGTGTATTGTAATTTCAGAAGGGAACGCGTTGTTCAAATTTACGTCTGCATTGATATCTGCATTGATATCGTGCAAATCGTAGGGCAACTGCGGAACTTTGGCATTGCACTCGCGCAGGATAAGGTTGCAGAACAACAGTGGGTAATTATCTTCTGCCAAAGTGCCATTCACCTTGCCCTTCAGGTTGAAACGTCCCGAAACATCGTAATCCTTGATATAATGGTGGTATGTCGCAGGAATCAACGCTATGGTTTTCGTTATGTCCCATTCGTTTGTCTCGAATGTTATCCCCATATAAATGTCGCTGTTGTTGCACAAGTCAACTTTCCCTTTCAACTTAATACAATTGTCATCAATGCTTACTGATGTTCCCTTATGCAGATTTGCATACATATATTGAAAATTGAAGTCAGCAGGCAACTCAATTTTTATGTTGTGATTGCGAACCAAGGTATCTTCATTCATTGCAAAGAGCGTTTTTGGCATATCAAGTTTGACTATACCATCTATGTGTTGCAATTCCATCATCCACTCAGCCTCTAAACTCATATTCTCTGTACCTGCGACAATGTGTGTTGAGTCACCGTAGAAGATGTTTACTCCCTTGGCAGACAGTTCTGCCTCGCCTCGGGTTTGGGCTGCTTTGATGAAGAAATCTCCCCATAATTTGGCATCAAACCCTTTCAGACGTGCATCGATGTTCAACTGGCGGTCAACATACGAGGCATTCAGATTGTCTAACGAAATTTTGTTCAATCCGCAATAATATATTGACGATGTGGTGTCCTCATCTTCTGACTCTGGAAGGTCAAAGACTGAATAGTTATTGATTGAGTCATTCTCGCGGTAAATGTTGGCATAACCATCCGTGAGGTTAACATGGTTGACAACGATGACATTCTCCTTGAGAAACTCCATAATCTTGATTGAGGCTGATAAATCCGAAACGTGCAGCAGAGTGTCGCTTTGTGCACCAGGGAATGGGTTTAACAAAGTCACATTCTTGATATGAATGGCAAAGTCTGGGAAAGACGAGAAAAACGTTAGGTCTGCCTCGTCAATTGAATACTGACATTTTACGAATATGTCGGCATGTTTTCTGATGATAGGAGTGAGTGTAGATGGCGAGAAAACGATGTTGCACACTATCGTGATAACTATAAACAAAACTGCCAGGATTGACGCTATCGTAATCCCGGCTATTTTCAAGGGTTTATTCATAATAAATAAGAGTTGTGCTATTAAGGTGATTATTATTCAACTCTGTTGTAAGTGGTTATTTTTCCACTAAATTCGTCTTTCAATTTAAAAGTAGAGTAGGTCAGTTTGGTGAAATAATAACTCTTGGGAATCTCTTCTCCCATTTCGCCTATGTGGGTGATGATAAATTTGTTACCAGACACTTCCCATCTTAATTGCTGAGCCTCTTCTTCTGTAACATCATCGGCTTCATCCCAAGTTTTGCCGAGTGAACTCTCCTCAAACACCCAATACTCAGTACCTGTATTCCATTTGCCTGGAATAAGAGAAACGTCAATTTTGTCGGCAGGCAGAGGAGTCTCGTCGTCATCCTCTTTCTTGCAAGACGACATAACTGCAATTATTGCAATTATTGCTATGAAGTAGAATTTTTTCATCGTACCGTAATTTTAGCAGCGCGGTTGTTTACGCGGATTATGTATATGCCCTTTGTAAGAGTACAATTAAGCGTCACTTTGTTGTCGTGTACAGTCAGTTGGGCAATACGTGCGCCTGTGATAGAATAAATGTAAAGCAACGAGCCATCTGGAACATCGTTGACGTGAATTTCGTTTCCGGTGTAGATAACGGACAGAGTCGTTTGGTTCTGCTGACGATTGGATGCAGTGACATTCTGATGGGAGTTAGATGTCGAATCAGATGCACATACATCAACCGATGGTTCGGCCATCAGTTGAAAGGTTGCGAACAAAACAGCGAGTAATGTGATTAATGGTCTCATAATACTTGTTTTACCGGCATTGAAGTTTGTGGTGTAATTGCTTGTAAATCAAAGTGAATAAAGATGTATAGATATAACACTCCAATTTGAGAGCAAAGTTATGAATTTTTTTTTTAATGTGCAAGTGTTTGAATGAAAAATTTTTTGTAACTTTGTCAGTCGAAAAACAATGTTGCGAAAACAATGAATTTCAGCCAGATAATAGGGCAGGAGAGTGTAAAAAAAATGCTTAGCAGTATGATTGTGGAGCGTCGTGTGCCTCATGCTGTGCTGATGACCGGTGCAAAAGGTGTTGGTAAGCTTTCGCTCGCCCTGGCTTTGAGCAAACGTATTCTGTGCGATAAGACAACGGGCTTCGACTCTTGCAATGCTTGCCAAAGTTGTCTGCTGGCTGACCGTTTGGAGCACCCAGACCTTCATTTGGTCTTTCCAGTAATCAAACTTTCAGAAAGTGTCAATACGTGCAAGCATTTTACTAAGGAGTTTCGCGATGCAGTACTTAAGGATCCGTATATTTCGGTTGAGGAGTGGATGAACGTGCTGAACGTGCTTTACAATGAGAAAAAGCGTGGCCTGATTTATGCCGAAGAGAGTGACGATATTATCGAAATTGTCTATTCACGCCCTTTTTTGAGCAAGTTTAAAGTTGTTGTGATTTGGATGGCTGAACTGATGAACGAAGTGTGCGCCAACAAGATTTTGAAAGTGCTGGAGGAGCCTCCTCATGATACGGTTTTCATTTTGGTCAGCAATGAGCCGGAAGGAGTGCTGCAGACGATTCGTAGCCGTTGTTTGAGAATAGAAATTCCTATTATCAGCCAAGAGGAGATGGGCGAGGCTATACGTCAACGCTATGATGTTGACGACAGGCAATTACGATATATGGTAGAAGCCGCTAATGGGAGTTGGAGTCAACTTCAGCAGGTGGTCAGCCAAACCGAGAACTCAAAACTATGTTTTGACCTTTTTGTTGAAATGATGCGTATTGCCTGGCAGTTTGATATGTCCAAGACTCGCGATTTCAGTATTAAGGTATCCAAATTGAATCGTAACCTGCAACTTGAGTTTCTTGCCAATGCGCAGCGTTTGCTCCGAGAGAATTTTATCTGCCATATCGGTATGCAAAACATTTCGTATATGAATGCAGAGGAGCAGCAGTTTGCCCAGCGTTTCTCTCAGTTTATCAGCGAGAAAAACGTCCTTGACATATACGAGTTGTTTGCTTTGGCTGAACGTCAGATAGCACAGAATGTGAATAGCGAGATAATTTTTTTTCACTCAATAGTAAAACTATATATATATCTGCATAAAGGGTAGTTCTATTAATTATGTTTGTATGTTATATCAAAGG
>JAGHVI010000202.1 GCA_018064385.1 Candidatus Minthenecus merdequi | reverse complement strand
GACGATTTCGCCTCTGCTGTAGAAAATACAATTGCCTTCTCAACGTCTATCAGTCGTGCCTGTATATACATAGTTACGTTGTCTCGGAAAAGCATAATGTTCGCCACACAGACATAATCCACGCCGAACTGCTTTCCGAGGGCAGAGATTTGCTCGTCGTCAACATTGCCTTCGCGCTGATAACCCTGCTCCTTACTGATCTGCTTCAGAAAGTCTGCCGTTCGTTCCACCGCCTGAAACTTTCGTGTCTTAACTATGGCACCTACAAGTTTTCCACCAACAATACTCTTGGTGGTGTTGTCAATGGTTTCATCGTCTGATGTCACATAGACTGCCACTTTCTTTGGTGCCGCATTTCCCTGTGCCACTGCCATCATTGGCAGACACATCATCATAAAGAATAAAATCCGTTTCATAATTGCATTATACTTTTTATTGCTTTTGTAACTTCTGGAACAAGTTTGCGCAAGGCATCGTCTGCCGCCTGGTCATACCCCAGGGTATGTCCGCCTTTTACCTTCTTGCTATCTGCCAGGATTATCTCGCCACGGTCGTTCCTAACAGTAATTGTCGCTGTGGCGTATGTGAAATATGTTAAGTATTCACCCAACTTAGACGCATTATATGGCTTGGTCTGGACATCAATGTATATCGTCCATTTGGCATTATCCGCAATCGCGGTGAACTTACAGCCTGAACGGGAGAGTTCGCCACTCAGCATTGACTCAAATGGAAAATCTCGCTTTGTCGATACACATTTCAGAAAAACCTTCTCCGTACGGTTCAGTTCACTCTGGATGGCTGACAGTTTCGACTTGGCTGCTCGCCACTCTTCTGTCATAAGGTCTTCATCAGTTATGTCATTGTTCACGGCAATCATCGTCAGGCGTGTGTCGTCAATCAACGAAAGCAGTTCGCTGGCTGACTCAGCCGATTTGCGCGCTTGATTCTTATTGTCTTCCGACAAATATCCCGAAGCTTCGTCCAAACGAACCTCAACACGACTCAACTGCATCATCAACTGACGTTGCAGTTTCATTGCAAGTCCCTTGATTGGCACATAGGCAAATGCTGCTGCATAGTGATTATTCGCATCTACGTATGTCTCAATCTGTAAGCCTGGAATCTCAGCCTTCCCTGTACTCACAGTAGATACAGCAGTGAAAACATTCTTCGAACTAACTGTCTGATGGTCGTTTATGTTAGTCATCACGTCTTTGCTCACACGCTGCACAGTGACACGTATGCTCGCCATAAGATCGCCACTCGCCGTCTGTTTCAGACGGTCAACGACCTTCGCCAATGGTTCGCCAGTGTTGGTCTCGCCAACTGCGAACCCCGTATAATATGAAGTTGCTGGATACGACTCACTCCTTGCTTCAGCATCCATCCATAATGGCGGAGTGTCTGCAAAAGTGGTAATTTTGGTAAATAGAAAAGTGACTATCAAGGCGACAAGTCTCAGATTGCTATTCATATAAGAATTGCTTTCCTTGCCGAATTGTCTCCTTATTTCGGCTGATATAAAACTACTTTTCGGTATCTATACAAAAAAAAGCGTGGAGACAGTATCAGAATACTCGCTCCACAATTTGAGGCGGTAGGAAATGCCCATGAAAGAAGAAACGAGCAAGAGAATCCCCACGCCAAGTATGAAGACACCTGACTATTGAACATAGCCTTGGCATACAATCATAGCATGGACATCCATCGTTGCTAAGTTTCCGACTTTCATTGATAAAGTTTCCTACGCTTTCAAATTGTCAGAGAACAAAGCGCGATAAACGCCTTTTTGTGTATATTTATGTGTATTTCAAACCTTTTGAACTCTTGTTGATATCGTGTACAATTCGGCAATGAAACACACTGCAAAGGTACAATGATTTTCCGACATAACCAAATGTTTTTGGAATTTTCTTATCATTTTTCCCAAAAACATAATTTCCTTGTCTATTCACGTATTTTCTCTTGTATTTTTTCAAATAAATCACCTATTCAAGTCTCGCACATTCAGCCTGGAAGGCTGTACTATGAGTAACCGAGTACGAAGTGTTCGGTATATCAGCGACAACAATGCATACCTTCAAGGTAATGGCTTCTATCCAGAACATAACATAAGAAACTTGAATTCCTTACCTTTGTACAAC
>JAGHVI010000185.1 GCA_018064385.1 Candidatus Minthenecus merdequi | reverse complement strand
TTTGTTAATTGCTTTTAAATTTGTATCTTGAGCCCAAAATAAACAATTCTTATATCTGTTGATTACCAGTTAATTTAGTAGTGAATTGCTTTGAAATTTGTATCTTGAGCCCAAAATAAACAATTGGTTCACTTGTTGCTGACTATAGAGTTAAGTTGTGAATTGCTTTGAAATTTGTATCTTGAGCCCAAAATAAACAATACATCTTATGTATATTGTTAGGGCATAGTGATTTATCCTTTGTTTTGGGAAATAAAAATGCAGTCTGAGATGGCTGCATTTTTTCTTTGTACGGGCATAAAAACTTTTCTAGAACAGTTCCAATTGCTGCACTGGTTTTTCGACAGACTTCTTTTTGCAGCAATCAAAAATTTCCATTTCGGAGAATTGTTTGTCGGTAATACGCAATATACCGACTTTGCCTTCTTCGGGCAGGAAAGACTTTACCCTGTTTCGGTGGACATCAGCACTCTCTGCACTCATGCAGTGACGCATATATATTGAAAACTGGAACATATCAAAGCCATCATCAAGGAGAGCCTTACGGAAATCGGTGTAGGACTTACGCTGATGGCGTGTCTCAGTCGGCAAATCGAAGAATACCATTACCCACATTATTCTGTAAGCATTAAAACGTTCACTAATCATAGTTCAGGATAGAGTATTTTGCGGCTGACACCTTCGAAGCATTTCTTCACGGAGTTTGCCGTGGTTTGTGCGGCAAGCATCAAGGGACTGGTATGCCCATCAATCTGGACATCAATGGTGGAAAGTGACAGGAGCTGACGTTTGATGTCTGTGGTCAGCTCGTCAAATTTGATGCCAGAATTAACTATTTCGACAACCTTCATATCGACATAGGGGCGATAAGGTTCCATAATGTCGTCAGCGAGGCAGTAGGCGTTGTAACGGTTGTGGTGATGAATGCCGAAAGTAGGCAGAAGACCAGCAGCCACGAGAGAACGAGCGACAATAGCACGGATAATCGCATAGCCGTAGTTAAGGAGGTTGTTGGGAGCATCCTCGTCCTGACCACGGACGAAGCCATCAATAGAGGTGAAGACGTTTTTCCAATAGTATGCCGCCGCCCTACCCTCAAGGTTGTCAGTGTCGCCACTACGGACATTCTGCGACCACTCTTTCATGTTTCCGTTGATTGCGCCCACAGAGGCAAGGACAGCGGACTGGTTGCGGATTTTCTGAGCGACTGTCTGCTGCCACATCTGCTTGCGCAATGGCTCAGAGGCATCAATCTGACTGCGGAAGCGTTCAGACTGCAGAGTGTTAGACTCAAGAGGCAACTGCAAACCGACAGGCATGTGACGGTCGTCACAGGTAACGACGGCACAATTGTTCTTGAGCAAGGCAGTGAGCAAAGCAGTAGTGATTGTAATCTGCTTGTGGTCAAGTACGACAACACCAATGTCCTCAATAGGGATAGTTTTGACAGCATCCTTCTTGAATTGCTCAGATACATTTTCGCACTTCTCGACCTCTGGCAGTTTCAACACCAACTGGCAATTGCGTAAGGAGAGATAGGAGGGGTTCTGAAAAACAAGGATGCGTTTTATCATTTGAACTCAATGCCTTTAGTGGTGATTTCAAAATCCCTGCCCTCTAAAAGATATCTAAGACCATTTGCCCCACACCTAATCTTGTTAGGTAAGTTATTGAAATCCTTAATTGATTCGCCCTTTCCCAACACCTTGTCTGGCAATGCGCAAATATGTTTAATCAATGTAATCCTTCCGTCAGACTCAAATGCAGCATTAGGCAACACATAAAGTCTTTGAAGCACATCTTTCTGGTTCATATCTTTCACCTCTTCAGGACGTTCTTTGTAAAGTAAGAGGTGCATACCTGATTTGAGAGTTTCAGTAAGTTTGTAAATTATACCATGTTCGTCAGTAAATGATGTTGGAATATCCTCAAAACCCATTTTTCTGTTCTGCGCTATATCATATAACCTATACACCCGACATACCGACTTTCCTTTGAAATTAACATAACGACAAAGCGCATAAATATCAGCAGATGCAGCAAGAAGATAATTCTTATAATCCTTATCGGATTTATAGACCTGTTCCTTTATTCTCACTGGATTTGTCACAGATTCATAGCACCTGATATGTCTTATCCTATTGATTTTATTTCCCTCACTATCGAGCATATAAAGCCCTTCAGACAAAGCGTCCTTGAACGATTTGTCAGGATACTGGCTCTTCATCATTGGAATAAGTTCCTTGTTTACGATTGCCTTCTCCAAATCGTCCCAATCCTTAAAGCCACTATCATTAGCATTAGCCTTGAACTTCAAATCCCTCCGTTTTACATAATATATCTTTTCACCAGGAATGTTTTTGCCATCCTCATTCGGCTCGAACTGAGTGATAGCACCATAAAAACTCTCCTTGTGCAACTGCCCACGGATGCAGTCGCCAGTGGCAAATCTGACTTTGCCGTTATCGAAGTGTTTGATTTTGCCACGAGACCTGATTCTTTTGCGTGCAGGCTGCAAAGTCTGATCACGTGACGTGTGACGAATGAGGATGTTCTCCTCGATAAATGAGTTGACTTGTGACACGTTTATTATATTGTTGCGTTGCTTGAGCGTTTCCAACTCTTTTTGCAATGCGTCACAGTTATGTCCAAGGTTCGTTTCCTCTTCAATTTTGTAGAAAAGCTCGAGAATGCGGTCACGCTGCTGATTGGTTGGTATCAAAGTCAACATTGTAGCATCAATGGCATGATGAGAGTGGCGGTCACGGCTCTTCTTCTCGTAAATCTCCTGTATGCCAAAGGCCTTGCGGAAACTTGCGGTCATATCGCCACGCTGTACGTCAACACGGTTGAAGACGCTTTTGAGGAAGTGCATAGCATATTTAGTGATAATGCGAGTGTCAACCAACTGGCTGTTGCGGAATCCCTCGCTGACATTCTCACTCTCTTTGGTGAAGTTGGCAACCTTCTTTGTCCAGTAGTCAAGTTCCATTTCCCAGAGGTGACGCTGAACAATGCACTGGTTTTTGCGTTCAGGAGTGGATGATTTCTTTGCCTCGCCCTTCCAGAAACTGACGAGTTCACGGATGTCGTCACGTCGTTTAACCCAAGGCTGAATGCGACTTAAGATTTGGTCATATTCAGGCAGCTGTGTAGGCAACAGGTTTTTCTTCGTCTCACGATTGTACCATGCCTCGCAAATGGTTTTGTTGGTCAGAGAGTCGTCAAAGCAGATGCTGCGCGGAATGGTATGCTCAATGTCGTACTGCGTGTTGTCAAAGAGCCTGCTGAGAGGAATGACATCACCAGTGTAAATGCTGCGACAGTTCTGCTCAAGCCAAAGCTCGTATTTTGTGGTGTCAACCTTGAACTGAGAGTCCTTGAATTTGCGTTTCTCGTCTTTAACGGTCAAGGCAGTGAGATTCTGACAGTCATTGTCCAAAAGAGCCTGGTCAAAAAGGAGTCTTGTTTTTTGAACATCATCGTCAGTGACACTCATAGTAGGATTGAGTTCCTCAAGTCTTTTGCGGAATTTGGCATTTTCTTCCTCTTTGGCTCGCTGATATTTCTCAATAGCAGTACGGACATTCGCATCGTTAAATTCGCGTGCAGTCTCGACGACAATCCTTGTGTTTTCGTCTATTATACCATCGATTAGGAGATTGTTAATCTGTCGGCGAAGCTGATGAAGCACACGCATAACCATAGGATTGCGGAAAACATTGGTGGCAGGCGAGTTCAAGAGACGGAGAGACAGGAGATTGCCATTGTGCCATAAAGTCCTTTCCTTTGCCTTAGGGTAGATGTCAATGGCTGAAGGATGATATAAGACAGAGAGAAGCTTCTTGTCTTTTTTGTAATCATCAGAAACCATATCGCCATACTGCTCCAAGATGAAGTTGGCAATGGCATCTGTCAGTTTAGGAACCTCGACCATTTTGCGTTCAGGATCAGCAAAGAAACCCTGATATAAAACGGCGACACGGTCAAGTATTTTTTGCTTTTCCTCGGCAGATTTATCTCGCCAGACTTTCGGTGAAAACATATCCTCGCTGAACTTCCTCACATCTTTGCGGTCGTCATCGTCTATTGTATATGAAGTGTCGTTGTCAGCGAATTTCTTCTCGTCAGGCAACATTCTATAGTATGTGATGACATTGTTGGCAATGCGGCTGCAAGTGTTTTCAAATGCCACATTTTCTTTGAGCACATCGTATGCGTCAAGCATGGTGTCTTTGTTTCTCTCCCAATTCGCAATACCGATAATATCAGCAACCTTAGCCCAAAGGACAGCATCAGAATATATGAGACCTTCGAAGAGAAGCCTATTGATGTTGTTGATGGCTTTGAGCGAAAGGTTGGCATAACCGTCACTTATCGCAGACCAAAGTTTAACCATGACGGTGGATTTGTCGTCGTCAAGATGCTCAGCGCAGAAATCCATGATGTCCTCGGCATCATCAGCCGCAAAACAAACATGCCAAAGTTCATCATAATTATATAGTTTCACCTTATCTTTTTCCCTTGAGGAATGACCGCTGAGTGTGGCATTTTTCCAGTCATCACCCAACAACTGCTTCAGTCTATTGATTACGGGACAACCAGATACGGTTGTGTTGTTTTTGTAGTTAAGATAAAGGACTTTGCCAGTGTAGCTGAAATGGTTGATGAGGAATTTTTCGATGTCAGAGAACTTGAATGTCCTTTTTGCCCTGGTGAAAATCCCGTCGAACAGTTCCCTCTTGACCTGCAAGTCAAGAGGACGGAAATCCTCGGTTTCGTCAAGACGGTATTTAATGTTGTTAATCAAAGCCCAAGCCCTAAACTCCTCAAACTCAGGACGGCTGATAGGACAACGGCTCTTGGATGGTTCAAGAGTGCATTTGCCGACAGTTCCTTTCTGAGAACGCAAAGGACGTTTAAAGAAGATGGAACCTTCATTGCGTTTACGGCTGAGAATCTCCAAGCCAAAATCCTTGTCAACGTCTATGCCCTGAAGTTCGAATATGATACGCACTTCTTTCTCATAAAGGTCACGAACAGCCTGAAACTCACCATTACCCCTTACCCTAATTCCATTATGTTCCATCATGGCGAAAGCAGCACCTGCGGTTTTGCAGCCGTTTTCTTCCATGTACTTTATTAAGCCTGAACTTTTTTTCTGTTCAGATTTCTTCAAGGCTTCAGATATTTCGACCTCCTGAACCTCAGCATTCTTTTCGGTAGCCTCTTTCTCCATATCGTTCAAAGTCTCACCTTTGCTGCTTTTGAAACCACGTCTCTGGGCAATATGATAGAGGGCACGCCCGAGTTTGAAGCGGTTAATCTGTTGAGAAAGGTCAAGTTTTGTTTCGGCAAGTTCAGCCCTCAGCTGATATGGAGAAGAGTAGTCTGGAATGCCGTCAAGATTGAAGTCAAGTCTTACCCACTGCTCGAATTTGTAGTTTTCGATAGGATACAGACGTTTGACAGCTTTGCTTTTGTCATAATGCCGCCACCTGTCAAGCTCATCAATGGACAAAGGACAGTAGCCATATTTAATCAAAACATCAAGAGTCCGCCATATTCTGTAACGTCTCGCCTGATTGAGTCGCCGGGAACTGCGGTGAGAAGTACGCTCGGCTGCACGAGAAAATTCGCCTGTCTTGTCAGTCCCCACACCAGATTCAAAGATGACAGAAGTGAAGAAATCCAACTGATCAGCCACATTTCCAGACTTAGACTTATCCCTAACACAAAGACCTATTGAATTGGTTCCCAGGTCAATACCTAAAACTTTTCCTTCCATGGTAAAAATATTTCGATTTTTGTTTTGTCAATTCAGAATTTTGTCGTACCTTTGCAGTCGCAAGATACAAGTAAAAAAGACTTTTCACAACAAGGCTATAAGCCGAAGATTTCTAAGCTCTGCGCTCATACGTGGAGCTATTTTTTTGTCCACAGTTTTTCCGCTGCAAATATACGGATTTTATTTGATTAAACAAAGGTTTTTTTGTTGAAAAATAGAAATTTACTTTTTATTGTGGTACTTTATCCGTTCTTGCCTTATCAATTTCCTTAGGTTTCTGCCCTTCAAAGAAACGTTTTGCACTTAATGGAGAGACGACGGATTTGCCTGTCTTTGCTTCCAGTTCTTCTCTGGCGACACGAGCGACATTACCTCCATCTGCTGCACATTGCATATTATCTTCGAGCGTCTGAGGGTCTTTTGCCTTGGTGATACTGGTGGTGGAGAGTTCTGCCAACATATTCAGCACAAGTTCCTCGTTGGTCATATTGTCGCGAAGGTTCTCTTTCTTCAGTCCTTTGAGTTGCTTGTATTGCTTGGCGGTTTTCCCTGCCCAAGCCTGATAGATAATGTCGGTGAGTGTGGCATATTGAGTTCCCTCCTGAACATTATGAAGTTTCCATTGGTCGGTGAGATCCTTGCGTATCTCGATGCTTTTGAGCCGCTGGTTTATCCAGTTGTCACTGTAGCCTAAACGTTTATAATCTTCGAGTGCCTGGTTGATGCTGAGTTCTGGGTC
>JAGHVI010000205.1 GCA_018064385.1 Candidatus Minthenecus merdequi | reverse complement strand
TTGCTGAGGTGCAGCGTAATTTATCAAAAAATAAATTCAAAAGCGTCCAATTATGAACCATCCTCTGATATAACATACAAACATAATTAATAGAACCACCCTTTAGATATGCCGAGTACAGCAGACATTCTCCAAATGACAAGAATCGGAAAATTTGGCAAGACCCATGGTGTCAACGGTGAAATCAACCTTGAACTTGAACTTGACGTTGATTTCGACCAATGCAATTTCATTCTTACCGTGATTGATGGACTTGTGGTGCCACTCGAGATTGACTCAATTCGCCCTCGAAGGGATTCTGATGCACTCGTATCGTTTTGCCGCACTAACGACAAAGTCCTACGCTCGTTGGTCAACCAAGATGCCTTTGTTGATGATGAATATATCATTGAGTCAGAAAACGATGAACACTCGCCAGCCTTCTACGTCGGTTACACACTGATTGACACTCAAGGAAAGACTCTTGGCACTGTTGATGATTACGACGACACTACAGCCAACATACTATTCTCGGTTGATAATCACCTGATTCCCGTTGCCGCACTTCAAATCCATAAACTGATTCCTGAAACAAAAACTATCATCTGTACCCTTCCACAAGGTCTGCTTGAATTATGATACGACGTACAACTATAGGGATATTCGGACCAGCCAACTCGGGGAAATCTACACTTATCAATAACCTCACCTCCCAACAGGTCAGCATCGTCAGTCCATTCGCCGGCACAACCACCGACCCTGTCTCGCGTACAATGGAAATAAACGGTGTGGGTCCTTGTGTATTTGTTGACACTCCAGGTTACGACGATACCTCAGCTCTTGGCAATATGCGTGTGACACGCACGAAAGAAGTTCTAAAGAAATGCGACATCGCCATTTTCGTAATTCCTTCTTTTCTTGATGATTTAGCATTAGGCGAGGCTCGCAAATGGCTGGAAATGATAAGCAGTCAAGTTCGTCAAACCATCATTGTCACCAATGATTTCGGTAATGGCAAAGCATACAACGACAGCATCCTTGTCAATGCAATCACGGGCAAAGGACGAGAAACACTGCTCGAAGCAATAGGTCTCGCCCACAATAAAGTACAGGACGGTATGTCCATCGTCACTCACCTGGTCAACCCCGGTGACACAGTGCTTCTGGTTATGCCTATTGACACTCAAGCTCCTGCTGGTCGCTTGATTCTTCCTCAGGTACAGACCATACGCGAACTTCTGGACTACGGTTGCTCGGCACTCTGTTGCACAACCGACCAGATGAATATCACACTCAGCAAACTATCAAAAAAACCAGACTTGATAGTCACAGACTCGCAAGCCTTCAAATACGTCTTTGAAAACCGTCCAAAGAATGTGCGTCTCACTTCGTTTTCAGTCCTTTTTGCACGGTGGAAAGGCGACATCAATACATTCATCCAAGGTGCTGAACATCTGTCTTCACTCCACCCTGGCAGTCGTGTTCTGATAGCCGAAGCTTGTACACACGCACCTCTGGCTGAGGATATTGGCCGTGAAAAAATTCCTACCCTCATACGAAAAAGAATCTCACCAGACATCACATTCAACATTGTCTCAGGTAACGACTGGACCTACAATTTGCACGATTACGACCTCATAATCCATTGTGGTGCTTGTATGATAGGTCGTCAACAGATGCTCTCGCGCATAGAAATGGCAAAACAGGCAAATATACCTATAACAAACTACGGAATAACCATTGCCTACCTCAACAACATTCTTGACAAAATAGTCTGGTAATTACTGCCTTCGTAAGGAACGACATAAAAAATGCGAAACCTGATAATATCTCTCCTGCTGTTTGTGACAACCCCGATTGTCGCAGGTGACATTATAGTCATTGGGCAGGTGATGAGTGCTGACTCGATTCCCCTTGCAGCCGCCAACGTTTGGTTCTCAGGAACAAACAACGGCGGAACCACAAACGACGAGGGTTTCTTTTACCTTCGCAGCAACACACCACAACGCAGCATAATCATCTCCGTTGTAGGCTATCATCGCAAGACCGTCAAACTTGAATATGGACGTGACCAAATGCTCTCCATATTCCTTGACGAAGAATATTCTCCACTCAACGATATTGTCGTCAGCCCAGACAACAGTGAAGCCATCAACATTATTAATAATGTATATCGCCATCGCAAAGATTCCCTTCTTCCTTACAATCGCCGAACGACTACATACGTTAATCTCACAGACCTTCCAACACACACACTTCAACGCCGACTTTTCAACGACATCAATTCCGGCATCATCTCGCGCAACGACTCGACCTATTCACTACCTGCATATTATTCTGTCAAAACAGGAGACCTTTACCTTGCCGAGAATTTCCTTCCTGTTATTGAACGTGACCATTGGCACAATCTTATACAGAGTTTCAGCCCTTCGGTCAACCTTTACAAAACATACGTCACCATTCTCGGTTACAACTTCTTGTCCCCTATATCTCGTTCCTCAAGCATCTATTACAACATATATCTTCGCGACTCTACCGTCACTCGTCAAGGCAAAACCTACCACCTTCTGTTCAAACCAAAATCCACCAACGGACTTTACTTTCAAGGAACGCTTGACATTGACTCTGCCACATGGCGGATTGTCTCATCAAACGTGAAAACATCTCCTTACACAAACATCAACATACTTAATTCCTTTACCTTCTCACACAACGACACTGCTTCTTCTCAGGCCATCTCACTTGGAATAAATCCATTAAAAGTAAAGAATATGAATGCCGTGAGTGCTATGATTTTCGAAAATTCAGACTTCTCATACATTCCTAAACCCCTGCTGACTGACAGCAACGGCACTCGTATAGACTCAATCAAAGGCTCAAAACTGGTTAATGCTATAAAATACACTTTCGACCTTTTGCTTGCGCAACATATTCATATCGGTCCCCTTGACATCGGTCCTGTCTTCAACCTTTTTCACAACAACAAACGCGATGGTGCGACACCCCTCATTTCGCTTCGCACAAACCAAAGGTGCTTCAACCTTGTCTCGTTCGGCGGTTATTTTGGATATGCTCACCAAGCCCGTCGAATGCTCTATGGAGGAAATATTAAAGTTCGGACAAAAGATACACAAAATCAATGGGCATTTGCCTATGACCACAAAAGTTATAAATACGGTTTTGACGACACACACATTTTCGACGAAAACAACATCAACGATGCTGACAACCTTATGAACTCTCTCTCTCAGATTTCTATGTATTCTACCAATGATTTCCGCACAATCATTTCAGCCTCATATAGTTATGAGACAAAAGTCAGCAATACCGACCTTCGTTTTAGAACAAGCATTTATGCTCAACGCATTGATTGTGACTATTCCCAGTTACAAAATGATACCAGTGACTTCTCCGACATTGACAACCTTGGTCTCAAAGCAGACATCCGTTTTGCTTGGAAACAACGCAGTTACAACTCCTATTTTCAAAAGTACTATTTCAACTCGTCTCTACCTGTCATTCATCTCTATGGTGAATATGGCTACCAAAAAAACATTGAAAACAAAGGTCATTACGGCAAGATTGGCATCTATGTCGAGCAAAAAACTCCCATAGGTTTTGGACGTCTCACGTGGACTGCCCGCGCCTCGGGAACATTTGGCAACGTACCCTTTTCTCTTCTTGAATACATTCGCACCTCACGCGGCTCGCTTAACATAGTCAACGACTTCACGTTACTCAACCAACTCGAATTTGCCTCTGACGCTCTTTTCTCTGCCACACTTCGTTATCAGACCCACGGCTATATATTTGGATACATTCCTGAAATAAAACGCCTTGGCATACGCGAAGACCTTTATTTCAACATTTGTTACGGCATCTTGTCTTGTAATACACAATTACACAGCCAATCGCTAAAATGGGGTAACCTACCTTACATAGAATGTGGTTTTGGTCTGAGCAACCTACTCTCTTTCTTCAAAATACAATTTATGTTCCGCTGCACATATCGAGACAATCCTGACGCACAACTCTTCTCGGTCAAATGGGCAGCCGAATTCTAACAATATGAATTGAATAATTACTATGAAAATATCAATTGACGAAAATTCTGGATTTTGTCCAGGTGTCGTCCGTGCTATAACAAGGGCAGAACGCGAACTGCAAAACAACGAAACTCTCTATTGCCTTGGTGACATCGTCCACAATGGACAGGAAGTCGAACGCCTTGCCGAGTCAGGTCTTATTTGTATTGATCAGGAGCAATTTTCTCGGCTTCACGACACTACTGTCCTTCTTCGCGCACATGGAGAACCTCCTTCAACATACGACCACGCTTCGCACAACAACATTCAAATCATTGATGCCACCTGTCCAGTAGTTCTGCAGTTACAGAAAAAAATTAAACAGGCATACACCCTGCACATTGAAGCACAGATTGTCATATATGGCAAAGTTGGTCACGCTGAGGTTATAGGGCTCAATGGTCAATGCGACAATCGTGCCATCATCATTGAGTCTCTCGAGGACCTTAAAAAGATTGACTTTCACCGTGAAATCATTCTGTTTTCCCAAACCACTATGTCAATCTCAACATTCAACGAAATTGTTCGGACCATACAGCAGAACATACCAAAAACAACCCCTTTCACATACTACGACACAATATGTCGTCAAGTCGCAAACAGAATACCAAATATCCGTCGTTTTGCCGAACAATACGACCTTATTTTGTTCATAGCAGGCAAAAAATCAAGCAACGGACGCATACTTTTTGACCAATGTAGAGCTGTTAACCCCAACTCGCACCATATATACTCTATAGATGAGATAAAAAGTCAATGGTTCGTTAACGTCTCATCTGTAGGCATTTGCGGAGCTACAAGCACTCCAAAATGGCTTATGGAAAAGGCTGCGAAAATTATTAGTGATTTTTAACAATAAAAATTAGGATATTCTAAAAAAAATCCGTACCTTTGCAGTCGATTTCTGATGGGTACTATTTCCTCAGGAATAAAAGCGCGGAGTGGAGCAGTGGTAGCTCGTCGGGCTCATAACCCGAAGGTCGTTGGTTCGAGTCCTTCCTCCGCAACCAAATAATCCAATTGCCAAAAAGCGGTTGGATTTTTTCTAAAAAGCACTTCACAGATATGATAAACTCTCAAGATGTAAAGAATGGCGTATGTATCCGTATGGATGGACGTCTGTATTTTGTTGTATGGTTTGAACACCGCAAACCTGGTAAAGGTAACACCATTATGAACGTCAAGTTCAAAGATGTGGTTGATGGTCGAGTAATTGAGCGCCGATTCAACATTGGCGAAAAGTTGGAGGATGTACGCGTTGAGCGTCGCCCATATCAGTATCTTTACAAAGAGGGTGAGGAATACATATTTATGAACCAAGAAACATACGATCAGGTACCTATCGCTCATGACCTTATCACTGGCGTTGAGTTCCTCAAGGAAGGCTTTGTCTGTGATGTTGTTGTTGACTCATCAACTGAGACAATCCTCTTTGCAGAGCTTCCTACCAAAGTCGAACTCAAGATTACATACACCGAGCCAGGTCTGAAAGGAGATACTGCTACCAACACAATGAAACCAGCAACCGTTGAGACAGGAGCCGAGGTACGCGTACCACTTTTCATAAACGAGGGAGAGACAATCCGCATCGACACTCGTGATGGTAGTTACTGCGAACGCGTAAAATAATTTTTCTCATAGTTTACCATAACTTTCGAAGGTGCATCCCTCTCCCGTAGGGTTGCGCCTTTTTGCATAATGAAAAAACTCATTACCGAAGAGATTATTCGCATCTCAACTGACGAGTTCAAGATTGCTGACAAAATTCCCCTTGTCGTTGTTCTTGACGGCATTAGGTCGCTCAACAATGTTGGCTCTATTTTCCGTACCTCTGATGCTTATCGTGTGGAACGCATAATGCTCTGCGGAATAACCGCCACACCACCAAACGCTGAAATCCATAAGTCAGCACTCGGTGCGGAGTTTTCGGTGGATTGGCAACAATTTGATGAAACTCTTGACGCACTGAAACTGTTGAGAGAAGAAGGTTATAGGATTTTGGCGATTGAACAGGCAACTGGCTCGACAGCTCTTGACGACTTTATCCCCGAGGCTGGTGTCAAATATGCCATTATCATGGGGAACGAAGTTAATGGAGTTCAGCAGGAAGCCATTGATGTTTGCGATGGATGCCTCGAACTGCCTCAGTACGGCACCAAGCACTCGCTGAATGTTGCTGTTACCGCAGGCATCGTCATATACAACATAGCTCAGTATATGCTCCGTCACTAATAAAGGGTCAAAAGGGTCAAGGAGACAGGTACGTCTGACCCATCCCCTTGACCCACTCGATATGAAATCAATAACACTATACGAAGCTACGACAATGTTAAAGGACCATATTGACCTATGGTCTGAAAATCGTTTTTGGGTTACTGCCGAAATCAAATCCCTCAACCGCAATACAAACGGACACGCATACCTCGAACTTATCCAAAAAGCAGGCGACTCGGACAACACAATAGCAGAAGCACGTGCCACAATATGGCGCAACGTAGCGACAACAATTTTCTCCAAATTTCTACTTGCAGCCGACCGCCACCTTGCCGCAGGTATGAAGGTAATGCTTGCTGCCTCTTTCTCGTACAGTCAAAAATACGGCATATCCCTTAATATCACTGATATAGATCCTACATATACCATTGGTGATATGCAGCAACGCCGTCTTGAAATCATCAAAAGGCTACAGGAAAAAGGTCTCATTGGGAAGAACAAAATGCTGCATTACCCAGTGCCAGTCAAACGCATTGCCATCATATCATCAGAGTCTGCAGCAGGATACACGGACTTTCTCAACACACTAACTAATAATCCTTATCATTTCACATACATCACGCAACTCTTTCCCGCAGTAATGCAAGGAGAGCGTACCGAACAAAGCATCATACAAGCATTATCAGCAATATCAATTGACAGTTACGATATTGTGGTAATAATCCGCGGAGGAGGAGCATCCTCCGACCTTCTCGCCTTTGATTCCGAGGCTATAGCCACTGCTTGTGCCTTGTGTAAAATTCCAGTAATAACAGGGATTGGTCATCATCGCGACACCTCCATACTTGATATGGTTGCCTATCATAATGCTATTACACCAACTGCTACAGCCGAATATATCATATCACAAACCGCTGCTATAGCCTCCCATCTTGCGGAATTAACCATAGCGTTGCAACAATCTTCATCGCATTTTCTCCAACAAAACCGCACTCGTCTTAACCTTCTTGAGTTAAATGTCACTAAGTCTGCCGAAATGTTCATAGAGAAATCTAATCATAAACTTGAATCGCTGAGTCAGAATCTCACCTCATCTATCTCGCATTTTCTCGAAAATGAGCATCACAAATTGGTGAACTACTCCGATAAACTGACGCTTTTGCACCCCAAAAACATTCTTCGCCGTGGCTACACAATCACCACATGCGATGGTCGCATAGTGACATCCTCGGCTGACATTCTTCCTAATCAAACCATCGAAACATTAACAGCCAATGGCACAATCAAATCAAAGACAATATGACTTATAGCGAGAAACTAAAACGGGTAGAGGAAATCATCAACCTCATCAACAGTGGCAACATAGACCCTTCCACTATGATAACACACATACGCGAGGCGCAGAAACTCATAACCGAATGCCAAAACGAGTTAACTCTTTTGGAAAAAGATTTGACTAATTGACTTTAGGTGAGTTCTATAAATTCACTTGAAAAAGAACAGATACGAGCAATTGGAGATTTGTATGCGCAAATAATTGGAAATGAAGAAATTGCCTTTGTATAGTATTGAACTGCCGAGATTTGTAAAAAGCGAAAAAGAGTGCAAGACTACATACGACAAATGGATTTACATACTCAAGAACTTAGATACTATGAGTTGACGAAAGAGTGAGACAGGTGGTGTCAAACATGTATGCAGATGGATTAAGTATCTCTTTGATTAGCAAGTATGTAGGTCTCACCGAGGATGAGGTAACTATGATTATTCAGACAATATCATAAACACCTATAGGTTTATATTTTACGCTCTATCCTATTACCCAACCGCACCACGTTTGCCGTGTGGATGCCGAAGAAGATGTACAGAATTTCACTCTCGTAGCAGGTTGCATCGGTGTATAAGCAACAAAAACAAATCGTCGGCAAGGTCAGCCTGTTCACCGTACAGCATTGTTCTTGAAAATCTGCCAGTACGAGATAGGCATCATAATAACTATCAGCACAATTGACAGCATTGTCCCAAAGCATATCACAACGCCCATAGGCATCCAGAGCAAATCGCCTGCAATAATCATAGGGATTACGCCAAGAGCCGTTGTGCACGATGTAAGGAAAATAGGGCGCATACGTCTCTTGCCAGCCTCCATTGCAGCCGAACGGAGGTCATAACCGCATTTGAACCTCAGTTCCTCGGCATACTCAAACATAATTATACCGTTTCGCACAATAATACCCACCAGCGAAATCAATCCAAGAACCGATGTCAGTCCAAAGTCCAAATCAAAAATCCATAGTCCGACAAAAGCTCCGAACAGGCACAGCATAGCCATAACCATTGTCAGTACGGCTAAGGACAACTTGCGGAAATGGAATAGCAGAAACACAAAAAGCACCCCGACAGCCAGAACGAAAGCCACAATGATTTCCGGGATAACCTTCTCGTTGATTGAAGCCAGTCCGCCCGATTCCACACTTATGCCGTCTGGCAAATCCAGTGTCGAAACAAAATGGTCAATCTTTTTTTTCGCCGAAGGGTGACTCTCTCCATATCTCAAGTCTGCGCCAATGCTGATTGCCTCGTGCCCCGCCAGCCTGTAATACTGTTCAGCATCGATTTTGGGTGACATAGTTGCCACACTATTCAGCGGCACGCTCACGCCTGGCATAGTTGTCGGAATCATTTGCGACCCCAGCACATCGTAACTGACGCTGTCCGAGATATTATTATTGTACAGCACCACGGGCAACTTATTATTTCCTTCGTAGAGGGTGGTAATAGGTCTGCCGTTCATCGAACCTGTCAGGTACAAAGCCAAAATCGTACGGTTAATGCCAAGTCTTGCAGCTTCGTCAGGGTCCATATCTATTCCAACCGACGAAATAAATCCGTCAGCCGAACTGCGTATGCACTGCAACTCATCGCCCATACTTGCCATAAAATTCTTGATGGTGTCGGCAATGGACGCCATCTCCTCGTACGAGCCTCCTTGCACATGATACTCCAGAGGGGTGGGAGTCGCTTGATAATCCATCTGCTTATATTTCAGTGTCGCATTGGGGAATATGTTGGCATACTTGCTTTGATACTCCTTCAGCAGCTTGTTGGTTGCTTTTGCCGACTTCGTATTGACGATAATCTGAGCGAAATTCTGTGACGGCAGCATCGGGGCATAGGTTGCCATAAAACGGGGTGCGGAAGTACCCGCAAATGTAGTGACCGACTTAACGTTTTTGTCCGCCAGAAACATTTTTTCAAGCGAGTCTGTCACTTGGCGCGTCTGGGACAGCGTGGCATTGCTCTCTAAATAGACTTCAACAGCAAAGAAATTTCGTGCAGCGCGTGGCATCATCTGAATGTTCAGTCGGGTGAACATCAGTATGCCTGCCGCAATTACCCCGATGCCTACACAGATTGTCAGTTTCGGCATACGGAAACAACGCTCCTGCAACCATTCATATCCGTTTTGCAATGCATTGAAGAATATATGTTGCAGGCGTTCAATCTTAGTTGGTTTATGGTCTTTGACATCTGCTGCTTTGATGAACTTCACCTCAAGCGAAGGTACTACAAAGACAGCATACGCCAGCGAAGTGGCAAGAGCAAAGGTGATTACCCAGGGGAATAAGCGTACGAAATCACCTAAATACCCTGAAATCACATGCGGTATAGGGAAAAACATCATACAGATGGCAGATGTAGCGAGCAGCATTGGCACTATCAGTTCGTACCCTGATTGTGATGCAGCTTCGATTGGGTTAACTCCGGGTTTCAGGTTAGCCATATAGCCATCCATAGTGATGATTGAGTCATCGACTATCATTCCCAAGGTGACAATCAAACCTGCCAGGGTAACAGTGTTGAGGTCAATGCCGCATATAAACATCGCAGCAACAGCTATAGCAGTGCAGACAGGGACACCCGAAGAAGCGATAAGAGCCGATTTCATCGGGAAAAGGACTAACATAACAGCAATAACGACCACAATCGAGATGATAAGGTCACGAAGGAAAGAGATTACGGAATCGTCAACAACTTTCGGTTGGTCAGTTATGGTTGAGAGGTGGACACTGCGAGGCAATGAAGCCTCGAAATCGTCAATCACCTTGCGTACATCACGCCCGAAATCGACGATATTGTTTTTTTCGCGCATCTCAATGCTGAGTATGACAGCTTCTTTTCCGTTGAATGACACAGCCGAAGAAGGTTTGCTGTATCTTCGTTCGATTGTAGCAATATCTCTAAGTCTCAAAGTGTTACCTTGCGGGTCGGTATAAACGATATGGTCGGCAATTTCTCCTTCGGTAGTAATGTTGCTGTTAATATATATTGGAGAATTCAGACGGTCAGTTGACAGTGTTCCGCTTGAAGCAAGGAATCCCGAAGTCTGGAAGTCAATCATAAGCGTAGTAGGCGAAATGCCGTAAAGGGATAATTTGTCGGCATCAACCATTACAGCAATCTCCTCGTCACGTGTACCGACAATTTTGACAGCAGCGAGTTCTTCAATATTTTGGAGACGTTCGGACAACTCTTCGGCATATTCCTTGAGTTCCGAAGGACCTTTGTCGTCAGACTCGATTGAAACGAGCATTGCAGACACTTCCGAAAAGCCATCGATTACAGCAACACCCAGCACACCTGCGGGCAGTTGGCGTTTGGCAGTGTTCAGTTTATGCTTGATTTTCGACCAGGTTTCGTCTTTTTCTTCTTGAGGGACAACAAGGTCAACATAAATGTAGCAAATGCCGTTTTTTGAGTAAGAATAAGTTGTAGATCGGGAGACTTCAGGGAAAGCGAAGAGCATCTCTTCCAAAGGTTTGGTAACTTGCTGTTCGACTTCGCGTGCTGAAGCACCAGGATAGACAGCAGCGACAAGTCCTTGTTTGATATGGAATGTTGGGAACTCGTCCTTGTTCATAACAAAAGTGCCATAAATGCCGACAAGCACAAGAGCTGTCACAATGACTGTAACAATCTTGCCGTGCATAACAGACCACGAAATGATGTTTTTACGTAACATAACAACCCTCCTGTTCAGTATTCAACTTTCATACCCGAACTGACCTTCTGAGCACCTTTAATTATCAACTCCTCGCCAAAAGAAAGTCCGGAATGTACGACAACACCTCTTCCTACAAATTCACCTAAGGTTATATAGCGTTTGCTGACAGTCGAATCGGTTTCTACGCACCATACATATTTTCCGTTATTGTCCATTCTGATAATATCAGCAGGAATCACCACTACACCTTTCAGTTCGTCAGTTTCAGGATAGACCTTGCACATCATTCCAGGCATAATTTTCTTATCATCTGCCAAGGGTTTCAGTTGGCAATTGTATGTGTGAGAGAGCAGAGAGCCGACAATGCCTTTGCTTTCGACCACAGCCTTCATTTTTTTGGAAATTGAAGGTATTACGATAATGGCAGTGTCGTTGACTTCGAGACGATTTATGCTTTTTTCGGGAACAGAGATGTTGAATTTTACCTTCGAGATATCCATAATCGTGGCAATCTGAGAGGCAGGGGTCACGTCAACACCTATTGTTGCGTTGAGCGATGATATTATTCCAGAGAAAGGAGCTGTTATACGACATTCCGACAATGATTTGCGGCTGGTTTCAGCTGCAGCACGAGCTTGTTCGACCCGAGTCTGTAATTCGACCATTTTGACATCTGCGATGCCTTTTGATTCATAGACTTTCTCAGCTCTTGCCAATCCGTCTTCGGCCTGACGAAGAGTAGCTTCAGCCGCTGATACAGCAGACTTTACACTTTGAGACTCAATTTCGGCAATAATTGTTCCTGCTTTAACATATTCCCCTTCGCGAACATTCACATTAGAGACAGTTCCTTGATGAAGCGAGAAGAGGGATGCCTCTTTCACAGGTTCGACATAACCAATGTAGCATGTCGAGGCGTAGTCGGAGAAAGAATCGATTTGCATCACCTCAACCTTCACGGTTGTTGTATCGTTTTTTCTCTTACCGCTATTGCATCCTACGAGTAATGCAGTTAATGTCAATAAAAAAATTTGTTTTTTCATTTATGTGTATTAGTTTATACTCTCAAAATATTTACCATAAGGGACGAAATCCCCTCGGGATAGAGTTAGTTTTCTGCCAATTTTGCTAAGTCTGGCACTTGTCAGGGACAGAGACTCAGCGGCATCACTGCCAGTAATATGTTTGTTGTTATATATTGAGTATTTTCCTCGTTCACTCATTGGAGTAATGTTTGGCATGATGACATTTGCACCGGCAAGGACACCACGTTCCATACCATCTTCGAGTATTGCGTCGAGAGCTGTTGTTGCAGGCAGGAGAACGTTCGGACATGTCAGTCGTATGACAGAAAGCAAACGAAGAGTCATTTCAGCTGACCCCTGTGTGCAGTTACCAAAAGGTGTGCCAGTGGCAGGTATGAACGGACCGATGCCCACCATGGCAGGTTGTAACATTTCAATCAACCGTATGTCCTTCAGATACCCTTCTGTCGTACACCCAGGAGCATCAACCATAAAGCCACATCCGGTTTGATAGCCTAAATCCTTTAAATCACTAAGACATCTCAGTCGGTTGTCGTACGACATTTCTTGAGGGTGGAGATGGTAGTACAATTGAGGGTCAGCTGTTTCGTGACGAAGCAGGTAACGGTCAGCACCGGCTTCGCGCCATAAGCGGTAAGTTGACTTATCCTGCTCACCAACCGACAAAGTCACTGCAACATCAGGGTGATTGCTTTTTATGGTGCGAACAATCTCAGCCAATCGTTGGTCTCGAAACCAAAAATCCTCGCCACCCTGTAGCACAAACGACCTAAGACCAAGTGAATACCCATTGTCGCAAGCCTCTATTATTGTTTCAGGCGTAAGTCTGTAGCGTTCAGCAATACTGTTATCGCGTCTCAAACCACAATAGTAACAGTTGTTTCGGCAAAAGCTGGAAATCTCGATAAGACCACGCGCAAAAACATTGTCGCCATAGACACTCTGGGTGACGGCACGCGCACGATGGTGCAAATTCTCGACCACGGAAGTATCTTCAGTGGTCAGTAATTCCAATATTTCGCTGTCTGTCAAGGTTGTAATGGTTAATGATTGCATGTGTGAAATATACGGCAAAGTTATGACTTTTTTTTCTTATAAACGCATAAAAGGTTGATAATTTTCGACAAAAATGTCGCAAAATGTAGTTCAATTTAGCG
>JAGHVI010000134.1 GCA_018064385.1 Candidatus Minthenecus merdequi | reverse complement strand
GAGATATGATTGCTTCCGTCCCATTCGTCCAAAAGACCTTTGACCACTTCAACGCCTTGTGCTTTGATGGAGGGTTGCCTGCTGTGCCGATTGTACTCACGAAGGCCGGGACTTTCCTCGGAAAAATGGAATACAAATCCCGTTATGGCCTCTTCGGCATTGTCTCATCCCATTATGACTTCCGCCTGAAGATCAGCACGGGATTCGACCTGTCGCAAGAGGAACTGGAGGATGTGGTTATCCACGAGATGATTCACTATTACATCGCCTACCGGAATCTTCGCGACTCATCCGTTCACGGCGAAACTTTCCGCCGGATAATGGATACTATTAACCGGAAATACGGCAGGCATATTACAGTGCGCCATCGCGGCGAGCCGGAGCAGAACCTTGTAAGGAACGGAAGTACGCAATATAAGAAGCATTACCTCTGCGTTTCCACATTCCCGGACGGGAAAAGGGGAGTTACCGTGTGCGCTTCCACGAAGATATTCGAGCTGTACAGGCTTCTTCCCAAGCACTACAACATAACCAAAATGGAGTGGTACGGCAGCATCGACCCCTTCTTCAACCGCTTTCCACGGGCGAATACGCCCAAGATATACAGGATAACAGAGGAGGAACTTTCCGAACACCTGAAGGAATCCGTATCTCTGAAATGCGACGGGCATACGATTGAGCCAATATAGAATTTTCACATATCAATTTTTACCGCTTATGAAAAGCATATTCAACTCTACCCTCGTTTCTTCTGAAGCAGGGCATTGTCTCGTCCGGGAGCACCTGTAAGACTCGGCTTGCCGAGCAGGGGACGTCAGCCACCGGAGAATTCAGCCATACATTGCTTTACATTCAAATACCGATGTACGTTTTGTCCGGCCGCAATGTCATTCCCAGTCACTCGCGTTATACGCAATATTTGCGTCATTTTTCCGTAAAAGTATTTATATTTGCAATATGAGCGATAGAGACTACATATACTCTTTCTCCGATTACCTCTTCTGGGATGCGGACAAAACTTCTATCGACCTGGAAGCTAATGCGCCGTATGTGGTTCAAAGAGTGCTTGAACTCGGACAATTCAGCGACTGGAAACTTCTGGTCCGGAGATATGGTATTCCACGTATCAGTGCCGTTGCCCAAAATCTTCGAGCCCTTGATTCTAAAGCGCTTTCTTTTATTTCAGCAGTATCATCCGTTCCTTTGGAGTCTTTCCGATGCTTTACTACGAAACAATACACCCGGACACACTGGAACTTCTGAAGAAGATACAGTCTCTGGAACTGTTTGCTGATACCCGGCTTGTAGGGGGAACGGCGTTGGCTCTTCAGATAGGGCATAGAAAATCCATTGATTTGGATTTTTTCGGGAATATGAGCGCTTCTCTTGAGGAGATAACGCTGGAACTTTCGGAATTTGCGAATGCAAAGCCATTGTCATCTTCAAAGGCTATGAGGTTCCTGATTGTGGATGGAGTGAAAGTCGACATTGTCAGTTACCCTTATATTTGGATTGATGACCCTGTCAAAGAAGCCGGTCTTACTCTGGCAGGAGTAAAGGATATTGCAGCAATGAAGTTGTCTGCCATAACGAATCGCGGCACGAAGAAAGATTTCATCGACTTGTATTTTCTTTTGAAAAGATTCTCTTTCAACGAACTGATAGAGTTCTATCTTAAAAAATACGCTGGCGCACAATTGTTCACAGTCCTGAAAAGCCTCACATATTTTGAAGACGCAGAAGGAGATCCTCTGCCAGTGATGATGGAATCCCTAAATTGGGATGAGGCCAAAACGGCTATTGTTGCGGTTGTCAACCAATACTTGAATCAAACATTTTAGTGATTTCCAATGTCAGTCTCCGCATCCCGCTTGGACTTACAGTCGAACAATCTGTATCTCCGGTGTGCGGACTTCAGCCGGGAAACATCGATAATGG
>JAGHVI010000189.1 GCA_018064385.1 Candidatus Minthenecus merdequi | reverse complement strand
TTGCGTTTGAAGGGGAGTTTAAGGTCGAGAGCAGTATATAGAGAGGCTGTTTTGAAGATTTGGCGAGTACGGAGAGTGCCGAGGGTAGGAGGTTTGGTGTTGGGATTCCAGAGGAGATAGGCGTAAATTTTTCCGTTTATGGTACGGTAATAGATGTCACTTTTGCGACTTAGTCTGCCAGAGATTGAGACGATTGGCATATTGTCGAAGGTATAGTCACGCATATTTAGGTTGGTTTGATTGTAAGTGATTGATAATCATATTCACTGTCCGTATGGAGTAGGTATTGCAAAGGTAAGGAGTTTTTTTGATATATGCAAGTGTTTTTGAAAAAAATTTATGGATTATTTTAGGGGTGAGGCTGTCCGAAAACTCTACTCATTACCTGCAACACCCACGCCCCGAAAGGTAGGGTGTTCTTTCGGGCTGAAAGCCCTAAACATATTAGCCTAGGGCAGAGTGCAAAACACATCGCCCTAGGCTAGCATGTTATGTATGTGTTTACACCGCAACGCAGCACAACAAATGTATGATTTTTGTTGTGCCGCGTTGCAGCGTAATTTATCAAAAAAGAAACTTCTAAAACACCAAAAAGTTTATTCGTTACTTGTCTTTATTTTCCTTTCTTAACGTTGAATTAATAGAACCACCCCTTAAAGATTGGTTTCCGACAAACGATTTGCATTTTCAGCTATCACAAGTGCATCTATGAGAGACTGGATATTGCCATCAAGAAAATCCGAAAGATTATGTGTGGTAAATCCAATTCTGTGGTCTGTTATGCGTGACTGAGGATAGTTGTATGTGCGGATTTTTGCTGAACGGTCTCCCGTCGAAACAAGAGATTTACGACGAGAGGCTATGGCATCATTGTGTTCACGCATCGCCTGGTCGTACAGTCGGGTGCGGAGCATCTGAAGCGCAAGTTCACGGTTTTCTGTCTGTTTGCGCGTTATCTGACACTGTATCATAATACCGGATGGCTTATGATATAGTTGAACTTTTGTTTCTACCTTGTTTACATTCTGACCTCCTGCTCCCGATGAACGCGCTGTCTGCCACTCAAGATCCGCTGGATTTATCTGTATATCAACGTCATCAGCCTCAGGAAGAACGGCAACAGTCGCCGCTGAGGTGTGAATACGCCCTTGTGTCTCGGTGGCTGGTATGCGCTGAACTCGATGAACACCGGATTCGTATTTCAATATACCGTATGCGCCTTCTGTGTCTGATGTTACATTAAAGATTATCTCCTTGAATCCACCTACAGTACCCTCCGTCATAGAAATAAGTTGGGTTTGAAGTCCCCGCAATTCACAGTATCTGGAATACATACGATAAAGGTCTCCAGCGAATAACGCCGCTTCATCGCCACCAGTACCACCACGTATTTCAACTGTACAATTCCGTGAGTCGTCTGGGTCTGCCGGAATAAGAAGTGTTTTCAGTTTTTGTTCGAGTGGCTCAAGCTGCGGCTCTGAATTTTCAAGTTCAGACTTTGCAAGTTCTTTCAGTTCTGCATCTGAAGAGGTATGAAGAATATCTCGTGCATCTTGAATTGAACTTTGTAGTCTCATATAACAGTCTCGCGTTTCAATGACTCGTTGAAGTTCTGAGTATTCCTTGTTGAGTTTCACAAAACGATGTGTGTCAGAAATTATGTCAGGGTCTGTTATGAGTGTCTTAACCTCCTCAAAACGAGAGTTCAACGAGTTCAGTTGTTGTAGTATTTTTTCTGTGAGCATCTGTTGTTGTTTTTCAAAGTGACCTCCATAAATTCATTTTGAGGTTTTTTTGGAGTTTGTTTTGAGCAGATTGCTGTAAGAAACGCCAAAAGCACCAAAAAGTTTATTTGTCTCTCTCCTTAATTTATTTCCTTAACGGTGAATTTATAGAACTCACCTCAATATACCCATCTTAGGTTGTCTATCCACAATGCATTGCCTGGGTATCCATAAAATGCTGGATAACACCCTCCTGTAATCATAAGGATGACATGCGTAGGTTTGTCGTCTGGACTTCCCCACCCCACTTCTTTTATTGGAACCATCTTGCCTTTCGAGTTTCGCGCTTTGAATTGTCCTCCCGCAGGAAACAGCCCCATATATTCCTTGAAATAAGGCTTTTTTGTTATATCTCCGTAGTCTATATTAAGCCGATAATCGTTATGCCATTCCGGAATTGAGGATGCGAAACGTTTTCTGACTGTGCCTATGCGTTTTGCATATATGTTGCCGTCTTTGTCTTCCCATCGCTTTTGCAGATAGACATAAACCTCAGGTTCATCGTGTCCCTCAAACCATTTTTTCGAGCCAAACCCCGTTGCCTTGAGCACTTTGCGCTCTGGACTTACTCTGGCTTTTATGTCAAAAAGCAACGCTTTCGGTTTTCCTGTGAACGGATAACCAACATTGATTGACGAGTATGGATCACTGGCACTTTTGACAGGTTCACAGACATCTCCCATAAAGAGTGAACCAGCAATGCATACCTCAATATCTATAAACCCAAGCACTTTGACCGTCTCTATTCGTGTGTCAAGTCGTGCACAGTAGCCGTTACCTCTTCGCTCTGGCTGCGTTGAAGTTGCCGCTTTGTCTATTCCCGCAGGACTCGCATACGCATTTGATATGCCCCAGATTGTCTTGCGAAAGTTGTATGCCTTGTTCTGACGAATGGTGTCTGTCGGACCAAGGTTATAGAGAATTTTTGTTTTTCCTCCAAGTAGTGAGGACTCTTTGATGTACCGAACTGCCCAAGTTTCCATATCTCCAAAATTTATTGGAACTATTCGTTCTTGGCAGTAGGTTAAAATAGGATAGGCGGTAATTAAGAATAAAACGAATTTGAGTTTTGTCTTATTCATTATTTTTATGTTTTTGTTGCTTCAAGATGACTTAATCTACGTCTCTTACTGAAACAGCAATGGTGAATCAGAACTATCTATCAATACTGTCTTTTGTCAAATGGATGCGCAATATCACCATTCCATCCTTGAAGAATGGACTCTTCATAAACCCTTGGCTCTTCGTTTGGATGAAGAGGATTCCATACCTGAGCAAAGAATGGATTACCTTTGGCTATCTCACCGTAATTCCAAGGTGCTGGAAGACATTCAGGACACCAATGTCCACCTAAAAGTATGAGAGCAGGTGACGCTTTGAATCGATGACCGAACTGACATTCCCATTCAAGAGGAGTTCGCCAATCTCCGACTGTCATTGTTTCTGACAAACATTTTCCTCCACGGAATGCTGCTGCCTGACGCATATCTTCTATGTTCCATTGTTCACGCGGTTTCGATTCGTCATATCCATGGTTCAGATGCAACGGTTTGTCCGAAGGTCGAGAAAGGTTCTGCTCTTTCCAAGGTTTGATGTTTTTCCAAGCCTCCCGCGAGCCATAGTATGCAACTATCCTGTCTTCATCGTTGTTCTTTATCCACCACTGAGTACCAAATTTTTTGGTGTTGGCAAGCGGACGAAGCACCATTTTGAAGATGAATGAAGGACAAAGTCCTGCAAGCTGGTAGAACCATGGCAACTGACGCGCCATTCGCTTGAAGTATTCTTTAACTGGCAAATTCTCTCGGAAATGTAAATAGTTTTCCAGTACGTCAGCATCTTCGTACCATTGACCATGAAAGTTGCGGAGGACAAACCATTCAGGGTCAAAACATTTTTCAGGAGCTGGAGCATGAATCGCTCCAAGCAACAATTGCTCAAATTCGTAATTCGAAAGCCGATATTCTGCACCGGAACTTATGTTGTAGAACCTACACCAAAATTCGTCAGATACATTATCCTCGCACAGATTAGCCATACAACGTGCTGAGTCTTCAACTGTTGCCCATTCCAAAACTCCTCTGAGCGGCACATGAAACATTATAGGGTCAAAGTTTTTGACTATATCTGGATAAAGAATTCCTGACTGGCGCAATGAAACCCAATTTTTCAAACCTGATTCTACAAAGATGCGTTCACAAATCGTTTTTGATATCGCATAATGGTCATATACCGAAATCGAGATAGGGTCTCCAGTCCGTCCCCAATGAATTGGTTCGTTGCGGTCCGAAGTCTGTGCCACCGAACCTATGTAGCAGACTTTTACTTTATCAGGATTTGGCTGCGCAAGAACTGCCTTGACTATATTTGTAGCTGCGGTAACGTTTACTAAACGTGTTCTGTTTGGATAATAGTCTGTCGCAGGCGAAACCAAACCGCCTATGTGCAATACATAATCTGCTCCATCGACCGCTTTCTGAACATCTTCATAATGGGTGAGGTCTCCCCAGACAACATCAATCTTGTCAAGGTAAGGAGCAAGTTTTTTGTGATTTTTCTTGCTGTCACGCGCAAGAACAATGACACGGAAATGGTCAGTTCGTCTGAGAAATTCCTGTAGGGTAGCAAAACCCATGTGCCCTGTAGCACCTGATATAAAGACCTTTTTCATAGAATCTGAATTAAGCAAAATGATTTGGCAAAGTTACAAAAAAAATTTGAAAGCAAGGCAACCTTTGAAAAAAATATACATATATAAAATAAAAGACAAAAATGTTGGTGATTTGAGGATAAATGCGTATATTTGCAAGTTGTATCAGAAAAAACATAAAACCATGAAAACCATAGTATTGGCAACACATAACAAGCATAAACTCGAAGAATTCAAAGCAATGCTTGGCGATAAGATGACTTTGATTTCCCTTGACGAGATTGATTTGCACGACGAAATACCGGAAACTGGTACAACTTTCACAGAGAATGCAAGGCAGAAAGCTTCGTACGTGTTTGATAAGATTGAAGGAAAATACGATGTGATGGCTGACGACTCTGGTCTTGAGGTTGAGGCTCTTGACGGAGAACCAGGCGTTTGGTCTGCCAGATATGCAGGCGAAGGCTGCTCTTCACAAGACAATATCGATAAGTTGTTGAAAAAAATGGATGGCATCACCAAACGAGATGCAAGGTTTGTCACTGTTTTGGCTCTTATCTCAAAAAACGGAATACGCTATTTCCAAGGCGAAGTGCGCGGATTTATAACTGAAAAAATGAATGGCAAGGGCGGCTTTGGTTACGACCCAATTTTTATACCTGATGGCGAAACTTTGAGTTTCGGTGAGTTGCCTGCCGAGACAAAAAACAAAATGTCTCACCGCGCTAATGCTATCAAGGAACTGCTCAAAAAGTTATAACTATTTTTTAGGAATGAACCGTTTGCACAAATATAACCTCACAGCTTTGTTGCTCCTATATTCTGTCGGTATCTTTGCACAACTGCCAATGGAAGGATGGCGTACGCACTTTTCTTATAATTCAATAAAACAACTGGTCGCTGGTAAGGGTATTGTATATGGAATGGCTGATGGTGCTCTGTTTTCGGTTGACAATTATGGCGAGGTTCGAACTTATTCTAAAATTACAGGCATGAACGACAATAATATCCACAAGATTTTTATTGTCGAAGGAAGCAATAAGGTTCTCATCGCATACAGCAATGCTAACATCGATGTCTTGGATGATGATGGTAATGTGCAGAATATCTGTGACCTAAGCCACAAAAGCATAAACGGTAGCAAGAACATCAATGCTATGGCATGCCGCGGTGGAAAAGCTTATCTGGCTTGCGGTTTTGGTATTACATCTATCAACCTGTCTAAAATGGAGTTCGGTGACACTTATATTTTGGGTAGAGATGGAAGTTCTTGCAATGTTCTTGGAATAAGCATTAAACAGGATACCTTGTTCGCTTTGACTGACACCTGTCTGCTTCAAGGTGTTATCGGACAGGATAACCTGATGAATTACAAAAACTGGACGGAGATTACCTCACCGAATGGAAGCAATAAGGAATTGTCAATGTTTGGCGATACTCTTTATATCCTCAAGAACGACTCTTCCCTCTGGAAGAAATCAGCAAATTCTTGGTCTTTTGTCGAAAGCAACGTGATTTCTGTTTGGACAGATGGCGATTGCCTTTTCACAAAGTACTCGGACGGCAGATTGTCTGTAAAAGGAAAAAGAACTTACCAAAAGTTACCAGGAAATCCTCAGGCTGCCACATGCGAAGACGGTAATCTTTGGTACTCTGCTAATAGCAACATTATCAAGCAACAACAAAATGGCGAAGAGTCTCATTATTACATCGAGGGTCCCGCAACTAATTACGCTTGGCGTATAAAAAGTCTCAATGGCCGTGTTATGACAGTCCCCGGCGGTAGGTTTGCCGTGAATTACAATAGAGCCGGTGATATATCATGGATGGAGAACGAAAGATGGAATCACATATCAAGCAGTTCTCTCAATCAATATTTTACAGGCGCTTGGGCTTTCGATTTCGTAGATGTGGCTATTGACCCTAAGGATATATCCCATTTTTGGGTGGCAAGTTTTGGCGGTGGACTTTCTGAGTATAAAGGCAATGCTCTCGCTTCAATCTATTCAATGGACAATTCTCCGATTGAGACTGTGCTTCCTGGTGACGCAAGGTATTACTATATGCGCGTTGACGGCCTGACCTACGATGACAAAGGAAGATTGTGGATGACCAACTGCGGCGAATATCCAATCAAATGCATTGAAAGTAACGGCACTTGGCATAAAATGGCTCATACAGGCTTGGCTGGACTTGAAACACTCCAGGATATACTGATAGATAAGGACATCAAAACTCGGAAGTATGTTCTCTGCCCACGTTATACTAATTCTACTAATTCAATGCTTTTTGTCTTTGACGATAATGGAACATTGGATGATGTCACCGATGACCAGACCAGAGTGCTGACTTCGGTGACTGACCAGGACGGAAAGAGAATTGCCTTCAGCGAGAATTTGCTGAGGAGCATTGCCCAAGACCACGATGGCAAAATCTGGGTAGGAACAACGGCTGGTCTCTTTACTATAAATCGAAGAGCTAAAATCTTTGACTCGGGTTTCAAATGTAACAGAGTGAAAATTTCAAGAAACGATGGGTCAAATTTGGCAGACTATCTATTGGGAACTGAGACTATTAACGCTATTGCTATTGACGGTGGAAACAGAAAATGGTTCGGAACAGAAAATGGCGTTTTCCTGGTGTCAGCTGACGGACAAGAGACAATTGAACACTTCACTACTGAAAATTCTCCTCTACTGTCTAATTCCATAACTTCAATAGGAATAGATAACTTGACTGGCGAGGTTTTCTTCGGTACCGGTAACGGAATCATCAGTTATAGATCAGACGCTACTGAAGGTGAAGATAACTTCGACAATATTCACGCTTTCCCTAATCCCGTAAGACCGGATTTTGATGGCGTTGTCACCATAACTGGAATGATGGAAGGAAGCCACGTGAAAATTTGCGATGTTAATGGAAGAACCGTTTTCGAGACAATGTCAAATGGCGGAACTGCTACCTGGGACAGAGGTGACATCGCAAGCGGTGTTTATTTTGCAATATGCTTCGTTGACGGAAAGAAAAAAGGAACTTGCAAGATTCTCGTTATCAGACGTGATTAACTATATCTTAGAAAATATCTCAACAATATTATGAAAAATAACATTTTATTACTCATTGCCTTGATGTTTGCTACTTTAACTTCGTCAGGGGAAAAATCTGAAGAGTATCTGAAAGCTTTCACTTCTCGTTCGCTACGACCTGAGAGAATGAATGAACTGAAAGCTATGTCTGACGGCGAACACTACACTATGTTGGCTGATGAAGGCAAGAAAATCGTTATGTACAATTTCAAAACAGGTAAAGCTGAAAAGACTTTGCTTGATGTCGAAAACACAAAAGGTGCAAAAATCAAAAGTATAACTGGTTACGAGTTTGATTCTACCGAAAACCGTATCCTCGTAAGCACAGAACGTAACTATATCTACCGCCGCAGTTTCAATACTGCCTATTTCATCTACAATGTGTCACGTAACGAACTCGAATCTCTTAGCGACAAAGAGGAATCTCAACAGATGGCTCACTTTTCGCCTAACGGCAGATTTGTCGCTTTTGCCAGCGGTAACAATATGTTTATCAAAAAACTGATGTATGACACCGAAGTCCAAATCACAAAGGATGGAAAACTGAACGAGATAATTAACGGAACCCCAGACTGGGTTTATGAAGAGGAGTTTGGTCTGACTTGCTGTTTCGTCTGGTCTAAGGATAGCAAGTTGTTGGCTTGGACCAGATTCGATGAAAGTGATGTGAAAGAGTTCGCTTTCGATAAGTATGATTATCCTTACGATAAGTCTTACAAATACAAGTACCCAAAGGCTGGCGAGACAAATTCTTCTGTTTCTGTCCTCGTCTATGATATTGAAAATCGTACAACAAAACAGATGGATTGCGGCGAGGGTAACGAAATTTATTTCCCTATTATGAAATGGACGAATAACCCAGACGTTTTTGCTTTGGTCAGAATGAACCGCAACCAAACTGAGTTGGACCTCCTTGCTGTAAATGCCCGCTCGGGAGTTGCAACAGTCCTCGTTAGGGAGAAAGAAGAGGAATACATAGACTATGAAAACTATAACTGCCTAACTTTCACAGAAGACAATTCGTTCGTGGCTCTCAGCGAACGGGATGGCTGGAAACATATTTTTATGTATAATCAAAATGGTAGAATGCTCAAACAACTGACAAAAGGAAACTGGGAGGTGACGGATGTTTATAATTACAATGTCAAAACAGGCGAATGCTGGTTTCAAGCCACAAAGGAAAAATCTACCGAAAGGCATATCTATAAGTTGGACAAGAAGGGAAACATAACCTGCCTGGACAGTAAACCTGGTACTCACTCTGCTGTCGTAACTGATAAATATATCATTAACGATTTCTGTGATAACGAAACACCTGACATATACACTCTTTACGATTCAAAAGGCAAGAAGATACGCACCATCATCGACAATAACGACCTGAAAAACAGAATTGCAGCATATCAACTGCCAAAAAAAGAGTTTTTCACCCTTAAAACTGCGGAAGGAATAGAACTCAACGCTTGGATTGTTAAGCCAAAGGAGATGAAAGCTGGCAAAAAATATCCTCTCGTTATGGTTCAATATTCTGGTCCCGGAAGTCAGGAGGTCAAGAATAGGTTTGCTTTGGATTGGGAGATGTATCTCGCTATGGAGGGATATGTAGTCGCCTGCGTTGATCCTCGCGGCACTGGCGCACGAGGAAGAGTTTTCCGCAACTGTTCTTATAAGCAATTAGGCATCATCGAAACTCACGACCAAATCGAAGCCGCTAAAGTTTTGGGACAGATGGAGTTCATCGACCCTCAAAGAATATGCATATGGGGTTGGAGTTATGGTGGCTTTATGGCTCTAAACTGTATGATTAATGGTGGAGGTGATATATTTAAGGCAGGAATCGCCATTGCTCCTGTCACTGACTGGCGCCTCTACGATAGTTCGTACACTGAACGTTTTATGCAAACTCCTCAATCCAACGACCAAGGTTACGAGAAGTCTGAAATCATCAGCAAGGCTGGTCAACTGAAAGGCAAACTGCTCCTTTGCCACGGTACAGCCGACGACAATGTCCACATTCAGCACTCTATGCTTTTTGTCGAGAATATGATAAAAGCTGGCGTTGATTTCGAGATGCAGATATACCCAAACAAAAACCATAGCATTTTGGGTAACGAGACAAGATTGCACCTATACCGTAGGTTCAATAAATTCTTAAAAGATAATCTTTAAGGGTGGTTTCATTAATCAGGTTGTAACGATTTTCAAGTTTATTTTT
>JAGHVI010000067.1 GCA_018064385.1 Candidatus Minthenecus merdequi | reverse complement strand
TTAACTGATTTCAATACGGGTTAGCAACACATACGCCAACCAGCTTTTTTTTATGAAAAGAACATTCCTTCTGACCATAATCGTCTTGACATTAACATCTTGTCTTGACATTGAAGAACCTTCATCATCATCCACTATGACTGTCAAGATAGGAGATCTTTCCTTCGAGATGGTTCAGGTTAAGGCAGGCTCATTCACAATGGGTGCTTACGACAAACTGTTGGCTGATGCCTCGATTGATGAAAAACCTGCTCATAAGGTTTCGCTTGGTACTTTCTATATATGCAAAACCGAAATCACTGCTGCTGTATGGAATGCTGTTATGAATGACGACCTGCCGGGAGGAAATGGCAAATTCCCTGCCGCTGGCATTTCATATAACCGGATAGACTCTTTTGTTCAGACCATCAGTCGCCAGACTGGGTTCGCCTTCTCCCTGCCAACCGAGGCACAATGGGAATATGCTGCACGCGGCGGAGCAAATGGTATAAACTATCTTTACTCTGGCTCAGACAACATCAATTATGTGGCGGTTCACGACACAACTATGGCATTCCCTGTTGGCAAACTCAGCGAAAATTCCCTTGGACTTGTTGATATGTCTGGCAATGTTGCTGAATGGTGTTACGACTGGTATGGCAAATATCCCGAAGACGAACAGAATATGCCGTGGGGACCTGAAACAGGCACTGCACGTGTCGTTCGTGGTGGCTCATATCTCTCGCCTGATAAGGATTGTCGAGTTTCGGCACGTTCCTATGCCAACCCTGATTCAGTCTCACCTACAATCGGTTTCCGCTTGGTTCTCTATACTGCCCAATAATCAATCTGCCAAATAAAAAAACGAAGGTGAGTTCATTGAACTCACCTTCGTTTTTTATCTCTTAATCCTTCTTAATCCTACATACAACCCCATCAGCAGCAACATTGGGAGTATTGCATCTCCAATTGGCGTATTAGCATCGTAATCCGGACTCTCGCCGAACTCGTGAACTTCGGGAGTGTCAAACAGACTGCCATCCTTGTACGTTGTGACAGCCAGTGACACTGGACGGGTAGAAAACGTTACTCTAAAATCACCGGTGAACATAAAGTTTGCCCCTGTTCGTCCCTGTTTAACACCTGTCATTGTGTTATTGTGGAAATATCGCCAATCTCGCCAATGGTAGTAGTCGGGATATTCATAATCTCTTAAATCGTCCTCAATTGTGAGTTCGTCCGACAAAATTTTGTAATTGGAAGCTGTAGTGTTCAATCCACAGAGGAGTAGTACCAACAATGCGATTATTTTGTTTATCTTTGTCATAGTTGCTTGAGATTTTTATTTAACAACGAATTTACAATTAACGTTTCCACAGTAAATCATATATATACCCGCTGGAAGTTCTGGCAAGAAGAACGATGGACCGTTCGATGAACGTTCTGACCATAGACGGCGACCATTCATATCTGTTATATATACCATCTCGTTCATACCATCAAAACCACTCAGCAGTGCATATTGTCCGATAACCTCAATCATTTGGTCGCTTGAACCAACAAACTTCGACCCATCGTCGCGACGACCCACAATCTCGAAACGTTCATTATCGCCCTCGCTGTTGCCTGTGAATGTATAATTCTCGCCTGCCAGAATGTTGGTATAACTCTTCGTCACACGGTCCAGCAGGTAGAGTTCGCTGTAGCCTTCCATTCGGTCTGTGTTGAACGATATAGTGCATTTCGCACCATCCATAGCTGCACAGTACCCAATCTTTTGGTTCAGCATTGTTTTGTCTGCATTCACTGCAGTAAAGCCAAACCTGTTGGTTCCGAAAATCTGTGGACGGTCTTTCTCTTTTATCTTCGTACCGTCATATCCGTTGTCGAACGACGGACTGCAGTTTTCTGATTCTACAAGGAACAACTGGTCTTCCATATCGTCAGTGGTCAATGTCATACCCAGAACGTTGAAATGTTCCGTCTTTTCCGGTGCATACATCGCCCCGCTTGGCTGGTGTACGAAAGCCTCGTCGCTTATGGTCAGTGTTGCATTTGCATCTGTTGCTCTTACCAGGAACGACTGACTCGAAGCTATTTGGTTCGATGTCGTTTCTTCATATATCAGTTGACCGGTGGCTTGAGGATAAACCACAAATGTGCCGGTCTTGTCTGTCTCCCACGACAGGTGTGTGCGTGTCTTGTAGAAATAGAATGTATGCTCCACATTACCGTTGAACCGTACTCCATTGCTGTTTGACATATCGATAGGGGCAGACCAACTGTTTGTTATAAGGCTGACACCACGGTTAGGGAAGTCTCCATTATCAGTGTATGTCAGGTTGTAGGTATGACCGGTATCCGTAGGTATCAATTTTGTAGTGTATCTGTAAATCGCATTTTCAGTGTCGAAGTTTGCCATACAATATCCGTCCCAAGGCGTACCTGTGTAACTGCCTGTTTTTTCATATACAGGACTATTGTTCCAACAGTTTGTGCTGTTCAGGTTTTCATTCCATTTGAATATCACTACATTCCATGCGTTCAACACAGGGTTCGTGCCTATGAATCCTCGGTATTGCCATTCCGGGTTGCTCTTTGCCTCAGGTTCGGTTTGAGGCTGAGGAGTCCCCTTGATGTAGCTCTCTACTGTTGCCAAAGGATTGCCCTCTGCAAACAGCACAGTTGCATTATTGTCTATGTTTGCCTTCAGTGTCAGTCTCGTTGCATCGTTGTTAGTCACTTTGCCAGCGATGTCCAGCACTCCGTCTGCATCTACCGTCACTGCTCCTATTCCTGCAAACACAAGGTCAAGGCACGTGGCTGCATCTGTGTTTTGTCTTACCACACACGTCGAGTCTATGCTGACGCAGTGGACTGTTGTAGGAACAATCTGACGTGGCGACCAGTTACCGGCATTATACCAGTCATCGTCAATACTGCCTATGAAGTGCAGTGTTGCATCAATTCTTATGACTAATGGTTTGTCCGTAGCTGCTTCAGTGTATTCATCGCCAGCCTGATGTGCAGTAACGGTTATTGTTCCTGCTTTGGCTACTGTCAGCACTCCGTTACTGAGGGTCGCCACACCGTCACCATCATCGTCCAAGGTGTATGTTATTGGCATCTTGGTCGTTCTCCCATATTCTGGCTGGTTCGATTCTGCGTCCAAAGTCAGCGTCCTGGTTGGATCAAGGTCCGTAATGAAATATATCGAATCATTGTTCCAAGTTATGTACTGCTGGCGTTTTTTGCCTGTTCCTGTCAGGTTGTAATTATACTCCTTGATGGATTCGCTGTTGGTATCGTCAGTGGTGTATCCCTTGATTGTCAAAGTTGCATTATGTGGCTCGGCTGTTGTTGGGTTATATTTTATGATAATGTCCAATGTATCCCACTGGCTGCAACTGGTGATTGCTCCTAATACCTCTGACTTATTCACTATCGTGAAATTGGACTCATCGCTCAGCGTCAGTGCTACTGCCTTGTGCAGTGCTGAGTAGTCAACCTGAATGGTCTCGTTCACCGATGATGTCCCTATTGTTACGTCACCGAAATCTATCGTTGAATTGTTCGGATGGTTCGAGATTACATCGAAATACGAAAGTTGTGTGTATTCGGTGATTATAAGATCTTTTGCCCCTTCTTCGATTCCTATGAATCCACCTGTACCTGTCAGCTTGACTGTCAGTAATGTAGGCTTGTATTTTAATGCTGCGTTATATGTATAAGTAATATTTTCCGTTTTTGTTTCCCAAGCTAATATTGATGTGCTATATGTTGTGTTCACTAAAGTGTTTGTACCGTCCGAGATATTCAGTGTTGGCGTACCAAAACCGTAATTCAGCGTTGCAGTGAATTTTCGGCAAGGAGCACCGGTCAGTGCGAATGTTTTAGTGCCTCCTGAGGCAGATGTATTATATTGGTTGTCACTTGGGTCAGCAAGCACTGATACTATACAGTTGTTTCCGTCTGCCAGAATCGTTACTGGTATTCCTGTTACTGTCACTGTGTCGTATTCGCTCTCTGTGTCGTTTGGTGACGATGTAATAGCAATTGTTGTTGTACCTGACGTAACTCCTTTGATTGTGAATTGTTGTACAAAGGTTGCTGAATCGTATGTGCCTTTTGTTATCTCAACCTTATTGTCTGCACTGGTCATTGTGAAATTTGCATCAATGTGTGTTGATGTTACCTTCGAGTCGTAGGAATATACATACACCAATACGCTGTCGTTCAACACAACATAATGGATATTGTTCGAGTACGAAATCTTCTGTATCTTTTTGTCAGTAGCAGTGATGTCTGACGAACTTTGTCCAATGAAATCTCCTGAACCATCCAGCGCTTCAACGTAGGCTGTCACGTTCGATACCCCAACGTATGGTGCCATAATCTCGGTGCTGTCTATCGAAAGACCTGTTGTGTCGTTGCTGGCGTAGTCGTAGAATATGCCATCGTTCACCTTATAGTACAGGCGGACGTACGAACCGTATGTCGCATTGTTCACCACTGCCATACCTGTTGTTTGTTCCAGTGTTGCAATTGTCGTGTTAACCCAATTGATGTCTGACGACAGGTCAACCTGATTGCCCGTACCGTTGCATATCATCAGAGGGTATTTTATCACTGTATTGTTTGCTCCGTTCAGGCACAGATAAACCATCTTGTTGTTGTATTGACCATGGTGGAATGGTGCGAAGGTCACAGTATGTTGACCATCTGTTGCAGCAAATGCAACAGATTGGTTGTCAATCATATAGGTGTTCATCTCATCGCTTGACAACATCAAGCCTGACACTTTGTCCATACCTGCCAGAATCATTTGTTTTTTTGTTGTACTCGTGCTTCGTGCGTTAGTGTTGCCGAAATTCATTATTTCCAGAGTATCAGTGTATCCTTCTACTGATATCTCATAGTCATTCGTTGTTGTCGAGCCGAAGGCGTTGTCGTGTATGGTTATTGTGTGACCGGCAATGTCTGTATTGTTTTGTGGTAGGAATGCCACGGTGAACTCACCGTTAGCAGGCTGTGTCACCACAAATTGAACATCATCCGATGTTATTGTATAACCTGCCGACGAAAC
>JAGHVI010000094.1 GCA_018064385.1 Candidatus Minthenecus merdequi | reverse complement strand
CGTTTCTCGTAAGCGGCAGTACCGGAAGGGCATGTGCCATCCTCGTAACCCTTGAAAGCAGAGACAGGGAGAGTGTCGCCATCCTGGGCAGTGATTACGCGCATCACATTATTGATATAATCAGGGTCGTTGTTAGCCTCAGCAGCCTCGTCAGGGAGATTAGCCCATGCAGGGTCAACCATAAGTTTGTGATACTCACCACCACGGTCAACGGCAGCATAATTTTGATTAACGACATCCTCGCCCTTCTTTCCGTAAGATTTCTGGATGAACTTCTTCATCTGCTCAATGGCAAGGTCAACAGGAATAACCTCTGTGATACGGAAGAAAGCTGATTGGAGAATAGTGTTTGTGCGGTTGCCCAAACCTATCTCAATACCAATCTGTGTTGCGTTGATATAATAGACAGTGATGTTGTGCTGTGCGAAATAGCGTTTTACGCGGTTAGGCAACTTTTCAGCCAACTGTTTCTCGTTCCAGACTGTATTCAAGAGGAATGTTCCATTGTTGCGCAAGCCTTTGGTTACATCGTACATACGGAGGTAAGCTTGTACGTGGCAAGCAACGAAATTAGGGGTATTTACGAGATAAGTAGAGCGGATAGGGGTATCGCCAAAACGGAGGTGAGAGCAAGTGAAACCACCAGACTTCTTAGAGTCGTAAGAGAAATATGCTTGGCAATGCTTGTTGGTGTTGTCACCGATAATTTTGACAGAGTTCTTGTTTGCACCAACTGTACCGTCAGCGCCAAGGCCGAAGAACTTAGCCTCGAACATACCATCCTCGTTCAAAACCATCTCAGGCAACTGAGGAAGAGAAGTGAATGTCACATCATCGTTGATACCGATTGTGAAGTCATTCTTAGGCTCGTTGAGTTTGAGGTTCTCATATACAGAAAGAATCTGGGCAGGAGTAGTGTCCTTAGAACCAAGGCCATAGCGACCGCCAACGATAGTGATATTCTGACCTTTGAGAGCCTCGACGACATCAAGATAGAGAGGTTGACCCTGTGCACCGGGCTCCTTAGTACGGTCGAGTACAGCAATACGTTTAACAGTCTCAGGCAGAGCACCGAGGAAATGTTTGACAGAGAATGGACGGTAGAGGTGAACAGCCACGAGACCTACCTTTTCGTCCTTAGCCATGAGGTAGTCAATCATCTCGCGGGCAGCCTCGGTAGCAGAGCCCATACAGATGATTACACGGTCAGCATCCTGTGCTCCATAGTAGTCGAAGAGGTGATACTGACGACCTGTGATTTTGGCGATTTCGTCCATATAAGCCTGAACGGTTTCAGGAACTGCCTCGTAGAACTTGTTGCAAGACTCACGATGCTGGAAGAAATGGTCAGGGTTTTCAGCCATACCACGAGCGACTGGATGTTCAGGAGAGAGAGCGCGTGCGCGGAACTCAGCGAGAGCCTTCTGGTCGATGAGGCCTGCGAGGTCTTCGTTTTCGAGCATCTCAATCTTCTGAATCTCGTGAGAAGTGCGGAAGCCGTCGAAGAAGTTGATGAAAGGTATGCGGCTTTTGATTGTTGCGAGGTGAGCAACACCGGCAAGGTCCATAACCTCCTGTACAGAACCCTCAGCCAGCATAGCAAAACCTGTCTGACGGCAAGACATAACGTCCTGATGATCGCCGAAAATACAGAGGGCATGAGAAGCCAAAGTACGTGCCGAAACGTGGAAAACGCAAGGCAACAACTCACCGGCAATCTTGTACATATTAGGAATCATGAGCAAGAGACCCTGCGAAGCAGTGTATGTAGTAGTCAGGGCACCAGCCTGCAGAGAGCCGTGAACGGCACCTGCAGCACCGCCTTCGGACTGCATTTCCTGCACCATGACGGTTTCGCCAAAAATGTTTTTACGACCCTGAGCAGCCCATTCGTCAATGTACTCAGCCATTGTTGAAGAAGGGGTGATAGGGTAGATAGCGGCAACTTCGGAGAACATATACGAGATATGCGCTGCTGCCTGGTTGCCGTCGCAGGTAATGTATTTCTTTTCTTTCATATAGATAGTTGTGTTGTAGATTAGAATGGAAGATCTTCTTTATACTTGTCAGAATCTGACTCGTTGGCAGCAGGAGTTGGAGCGACAGGGGCATTGACGGCAGGTTGAGGAGAGACTTGCTGTGCAGGCTGAGTATAGGCTGGCTGCTGATACTGAGATTGATACTGAGCAGGTTGTTGATAGAATTGCTGCTGAACGTTGTTAGGGGCATCCTGCATAGTGTAAGGCGGGATGTCAGGCATATTGGTAGGTCGAGGACCTACGACACCAGGTTGGATACGAGAAACACGATATGCGTTGAGGCGGGTGTACCAACGTTCCATGTATTTTGACGACTCAATATCATAAGCCACCTGAACGTATTCGCCTACCTGAACGTTGAATTCGGCAATTCGGTCAGAACCGAAAATACGGAGACAAGCTTGACGAGGGTACTGGGTGTTTTCGTTGTACTCAATGACAAACTCTTGGCTGCTCCACTCGCGGCCACTGTTTTTACCAACGCCACTTTGAACGGCGCATACTTCGATAATTCTTCCTTGGATGTCCATAATTGAACTGGGTTTAATAATTTATAATTTGGTTAAAAAATAGAGACTGCAAAGGTACGTTTTTTTTCTGAAACACGCAACTATTTGAACCATTTTTTTATTGGAAAATCAAAACCGACCTGTCGCATAAAATTATATGTAGCAAGGTTTAGTCCAGCTGTGAAATTTTCCCATTCAGGTTGATGCTCTTCAGTGAATGCAATTTCGTTGTTGGCAAACGAGTTAGGAGTGTTGTCTATGAGTTGAGTGTGATACTGTTCAGGATGTTGTCCCGAATGAGAATGGCAGGTCATAGCATAGCGATGCCAATAGGCACTTTGAAGTAATCCTTCGGCAAAAAAGTTGCGGACGGTGGCAAGAGAGTCGTAAAGTTCAGCAATTGTTTGTGTTGGAAATCCGTACATTAAATAAGCGTGAACCATTATGCCACTATTAGAGAGATGGCGTAGAGAGTCACGGACGGAGTCAATTGTAACACCCTTATTGATGAGTTTCAGCATGCGAGGCGAGGCAACTTCGATGCCTCCCGAGACAGCGATGCAGCCTGCTTTAGCCAAAAGAGAGCAAAGTTCGGCAGTGAAAGAACGATCGAAGCGAATGTTTGTCCAAAACGAGACTCTCAGTTTTCGGCGAAGAATCTCGTCAGCGAGAGCTTTCAGTTTAGCGGGAGGTGCAGCTTCGTCGATGAAATGAAAGCCGTGGCAGCCAGTTTCGGTTATGAATTGTTCCATAATATCAACTACCCGAGAGATGTTGTGAGGGAAATAGTTGCCAATATAATCGAGTGAAGTGTCGCAGAAAGCACACTTGTGCCAATAACACCCATGAGCGAGCATCATTTTGTTCCATCGGCCATCGCTCCAAAGACGGTGCATAGCGTTTGTAGAGTCAGTGAAATTGAAGTATTTGTCAAGGTTTAAGCCATCAGTCAAGTGGATATTACCATTGGTAGTATAAATTGATTCGGTGCTGCGATTGTCAAGGTTATGGCGGACGAGAGTATTATTTTCGCAGGTTATTGTGCGGATTAGTGGTTTGCCCTCAATAATGTGGCGGAGAGGAAGTTCGCCATCGTCAAAACAGAGATAGTCAATATAATCAAAAATGGCAGTGTCAGTGATTTGACGGAGTTCGGTGTTCACATATCCTCCGCCCATAATGATTTTAGTATTTGGGTAGTGAGCCTTGATGTGGCGGGCGATGTGAAGAGCCATTAGCAAATTGCCGGGGAAGGGGATTGATAAGCCTACGAAGTCTGGATGCTCGATTTTCAGGCGGTTGTCCAGAAGATTGAGCATTAAGGAGACAATAGGGGAGGATGGTTTTTGGAGTTCGCTCTGTAAGATGTCGAAAGATGGCAGGTAAGTGCAGATACGTTCGGCATAGCGTATGAATTGGAAATTAGGGTCGAGAGCCTCAAGGAGTTCACAAATGTTCTTGATGAACAGCGAGCAGAGGTGCTTTGCACGGTCAATAGTGCCTGAAGAACCGTAGTTCCACGAAAGTTCCTCTTCGTTGTCAAGGCGTGGCATATTCTGCCAATAAGCGAGTGAGGCAAAGAGAGGAGCAAGTTCTGTGTTGTTGCCTTGTAGAAAGGACTTGACCTGCTCAACATTGTCTGTGTAGAAATCAGAATTAGCAAGTACTGAGCGTTGACGGCGGTTAAGCTTATTCGTTTGAACTTTTGAAAACAGGTTTTTTAGGGTTAGTGGAGTGAGAATTCTGTCAAGAAGAGTTATACTGAGGTCTAGTTGCGAAGTGTTGATGCCCACAGAGTTAAGGTAGGCTGCTAAGTGGGTTGTTGATGGATAAAAAGTATTTGGCTGAACGAGTGGCGGAAGAATGAGTAGCATAATGGTTAAAATATTTTCGGCAAAGGTAGTGATTTTTTCGCAGAAATGTTGTATTTTTGCAGAAAAGTTTTTAGCTATGAATTTATTGGTGATAGTAGGGCCTACCGCAACTGGAAAGACAGCTGTTGCGACAAGGGTAGCAGCGCGTCTCGGTGGAGAGATTATCAGTGGTGATTCGCGTCAGGTTTATCGTGGTATGGACATAGGCACAGGCAAAGATTTGTCGGAGTATGTTGTTGACGGAGTGAAAATACCATACCACCTTATAGATATTGCTCCAGCTGGTTATAAATACAACCTCTATATGTTTCAACGTGATTTCAATAATGCCTATCGCGACATTGTTGCACGAGGGAAACAACCGGTGCTCTGTGGGGGTACTGGGTTGTATGTTGAGGCGGTACTTGGAGGGTATCAGTTGTTGGAGGTGCCGGTCAACGAGTCGTTGCGTTCTGAGGTGGAGAGTCTGGATAATGAGCAATTGAAGGCTCGGCTGTTGAGTTATCCCAAATACAAACCGCATAATGTGACTGATTTCGCTAACCGCAGGCGTTTGGTGCGTGCTATTGAGATTGAGGATTATTATACCAATAACCAAGCACATGGTATTGACGTGCCTAAGATTGAGCCTGTGATTTTCGGAATTGACATTCCGCGAGATTTGCGTCGTGAGAGAATTACAGCACGTCTTGACAAAAGGTTGGACGAGGGTATGGTTGACGAGGTGCGAGGACTGATAGAGAGCGGTGTGAAACCAGAGGATTTAATCTACTATGGGTTGGAGTATAAATATGTGACGAAGTATCTTATTGGCGAGTTGGAATATGCAGAAATGCGTACGCTTTTGGAAATTTCTATCCATCAGTTTGCGAAAAGACAGATGACTTGGTTTCGTGGAATGGAGCGAAGGGGGTATAAAATAGTGTGGATTGATGGTATTTTGGGGGTAGAAGAGCGTGTGAATCAAGTACTTGAATTTTTTTTGAAAAAAAGTGACAAAACATTTGGTGGATAACAAAAAAAGTCGTACCTTTGCACCGCAATTGAGAGGGAGACGTAAGCCTTCAAGAATCAAGAGCAACGGGATGTAGCACAGTCCGGTTAGTGTACCTGGTTTGGGACCAGGGGGTCGCGAGTTCGAATCCCGCCATCCCGACAAAGACCGAGCGTTTTATAATAAACGTTCGGTCTTTTTTTTTGTTTCGTCCTACATTCCTCAAGAATTTCTAAGTCTTCTATATCAGGGTGGTTCTATTAATTATGTTTGTATGTTCTTTTCGTAGATTGCCTGGGGTTTCACTGTTGTCTTATTATTTCAAAATAAGATAAATGTACAACGCATAGATAAGAACCATTGAGGTTCCTTCCAGACGTGACAATTCGCGATTCTTGTCGTTGAGAAGGTAGAACAGCAGTAAAAGCGAACTTCCTGTTGCCAGACATGCATCTATCATTAGGTTAGGGTAGTTTGCGATTGGTTTAACTAACGAACTGATGCCTAAAATGAAGAAAATGTTGAAAATGTTTGACCCTATCACGTTTCCTATTGCAAGTTCGGTGTTTTTGCGAATTGCTGCAACGACAGATGTTGCAAGTTCGGGAAGAGAAGTGCCGACAGCAACAACGGTCACGCCAATGACAGCTTCGGACAATCCGAGGTCTCGTGCGATGATTACAGCGCTTTCAACAATCAGTTTGCCACCGATAATCAATCCAGCCATACCAATAACGATGTAAGTTATGGCACGCCAAAGTGACATCATTTTTGTTTCGGTTGTTTGGGTAGATGGTTTTTCTTTTTTCTTGTCATGCATTATGCAACGTATTGTATAGTAGATGAAATAAGAAAAGCCGAGCAGAAGGATTACTCCATCCCAATGTCCTAGTCCTTTGTCGCCGAAGATGTTGACCTTGTCGAAGAAATTAGAGGCAAGAATCATAATTAAGAAACCTGCGATAATGCTGAGTGGGACTTCGTGATTAAGTGTACGTTTTGTGGCAAAGACAGGGGTTATCATTGCACTTATGCCAAGAATGAGTAGTGTGTTGAGCGTGTTGCTACCCAAAATGTTAGTCATGGCAATCTCGTTGTTACCTTGAACAGATGCTATGATATTTACCACAAGTTCAGGTGCTGATGTGCCGAATGCCACGATGGTAAGTCCGATGACGATGTCGGATACATTAAAGCGTTTTGCTATAGCGGACGAGCCGTTGACCAATGTGTCAGCACAGACAGTCAGCAATACGAAGCCAATTAAAAGATAGCAGTAAGTCATATTACTTCAGTATATTCACAGCACGTTGTACGGTGCGGTCGTATTTATTCAGAATCTGGTAGAAATCGTCCTCGGTCATTATGTTACGGACAATGTAACTATTCAGGTGTTGCGAAATCAGAGCTTTGGAAACGTTGAGGTCACGTGTTGAAACTTCAACATTATTTTTGTGGGCGAATGCGACAAGTTCGGGAATGAGGTTCTGATTTATCAGATGTTGTTCCAATTCTCTCCAATCTTTGAAAGCTTTCAGTTCATTACGATGAGCGTCAGTGTAATTAAGCGAGAACTTATATATTATCATATTGTTGGTCAGTCGGTTGAACGAAGGAGAAAGACCGATTGTATCGCGAGGAATGAAGACATCAGGCATAATTCCGCCTCCTCCATAAACAACGCGCCCTTTGACAGTGTGGTATGCAACAGAGTCATTCTGGTGTATAGAATCAGCATTGAAGAATTCGCCGTGGACAAAGCGTTTCCAAATTTCGGAGTCGTAATCTGCTTGATTTCCGGATGTGTAAGGTTTCTGAATGCATCGTCCTGAAGGAGTGTAATAACGAGCTACGGTTATGCGAGCTTCGGAGCCATCTGTGAATGTAATAGGTTGTTGGACGAGTCCTTTGCCGAAAGATCGTCTTCCTATGATAGTGCCACGGTCATTGTCTTGGATAGCCCCCGAGAAAATTTCGCTTGCTGAGCCAGAGAACTCGTCAATCAGTACAGCCATTTTCATATCTTGGAAAGAACCTATGCCGTTGGCGTTGTACTCTGTTCGACGGTATGCACGTCCCTCAATATATACGATGAGAGCGTTGCGTGGGAGAAACTCGTTTATGATATTGACTGCTGCGTCCAAATATCCACCTGCGTTGCCACGAAGGTCTATTATTACCGATGTTGCTCCTTTGTGCTTTATTTTGGTCAATGCTGTGAGTGTTTCCGAGTAAGTATTTTGTCCGAAAGACGAGATATTAATGTATCCGACATGGTCGTTGAGCATGTGCGCAGCATTGACAGTATAAACAGGTATGTCGTCGCGTTTAATGGTGAATTTCAGTTTTTCTTTTGTGCCGCGGCGTGCTATTTCCAGTTTGATTGTTGAACCTTTCTTGCCTCGTAATTTATTGAAAACTTTCTCGTTATTTATTGATTTGCCAACAAAAGTCGAGTCATCAACGGCGACAATTCGGTCTCCAGGAAGGATTCCTGCACGTTCCGATGGACCTCCAGAGATTACGTCAACCACATAAATAGTGTCGTTTTGTATGTTGAATTGGATACCTATTCCCGAGAATTTGCCGTTCAGGTCTTGGTTAGTCATCTCCATATCCTCTTTAGGGATATATGAAGAATGGGGGTCAAGTTGCATAAGAGCGTAAGCCACAGCAGCATCGTCTATTTTATTGATGTCAATAGTATCAACATATAGATTGTCAAGAGTTTTCAGCAGGGTAGTTATCTTGTTTTCGCCTTGTTGCTGGTTCAGTCCGCCGTAGATAGTGCCGAGCAAAGCGTTGGTTGAACGGAGTGCGACCAAGAAGCCTATCAGAATGCCAATGGCAAGAATCAGAAGAGATAGGAATAGTTTTTTCATAATGGAATAATGGGTGGTTCTATTAATTATGGGTGGTTCTATTAATTATGTTTGTATGTTATATCA
>JAGHVI010000168.1 GCA_018064385.1 Candidatus Minthenecus merdequi | reverse complement strand
ACGTCCATGTGGTTGTTGGTATAGACACGTCTTGGAATGCAGAGACGAACGAAGTCCAAACCACCAAAACGGTTCTGACGTGTCACAGGGTCACGGTCAGCAAGAACATAACCAATCTCGCAAGCACGGATACCGCTCTCAAGATAGAGCTCGCAAGTGAGCGTCTGTGCAGGGAACTCCTCCTTTGGCACATTGACAAGAATCTTGTCGGCATCAACAAAGATGGCGTGACCACCAGCAGGACGCTGATAAGGGATTCCGTACTCGTCGAGTCTCTTGGCGAGGTACTCAACCTGTTTGATACGGGTCTCAATCATATCGAACTCAAGGTTCTCACGGAGACCAACAGCCAAAGCGTCCATATCACGGCCGTTCATACCACCGTAAGTCAGGAAGCCCTCGAATGGAATACAGAAACGTTTGCAAGCCTCATACCACTCTTCTTTCTTTGTTGCGAAGAAACCACCCATGTTAACGAGACCATCCTTCTTTGCTGACATTGTCATCGAGTCTGCATCGGCATACATCTCCTTGGCAATCTCGGCGATGGTTTTGTTCTCGTAACCTTTCTCACGGGTTTTGATGAAATATGCGTTCTCGATGAAACGTGCAGAGTCAACGTTTACAGGCACGCCGTATTTGTGGCAGAGTGCGCAGGTGGCCTTGATGTTCTCCATCGATACAGGCTGACCGCCGACGGTGTTGTTTGTCACAGTGAGAATCATTACAGGCACGTTGCCTTTGTTCTTTTTGAGTACTTGCTCAAGCTTTTCAAGGTCAACATTGCCCTTGAAAGGATCCTCAAGCTGTGTGTCCTTAGCCTTCGGTGTGGTTACATCGATAGCTTTACATTTGCGGAACTCAATATGACCTTTGGTGGTGTCGAAATGTGCGTTGCCGGGAACAACATATCCGTCATGGTCAAGAAGTGCGCTGAAGAATACGTTCTCAGCTGCTCGACCCTGGTGGGTAGGAATAACGAATGGAAAACCAGTGATGTCTGTTACTGTGTTTTTGAAGTTGAAGAAGCTGCGTGCGCCTGCGTAGCTCTCGTCACCGAGCATCATCGCACTCCACTGACGGTCAGACATTGCGCCTGTGCCAGAGTCTGTGCAAAGGTCGATATAGACCTGTTCGGATTTCAACATAAAGATGTTGTTCTTAGCCTCTTCAAGCCACTGCTCGCGCTCTGCGCGTGTGGATTTCTTGATAGGCTCTACCATCTTGATTTTCCACGCTTCTGCAAAAGGAATTTCCATAATGAATAGTTTTTATTTGTTAGTTATTTTATGAGTTCACAATTTTGCTGCAAAGTTACGACTAATTTTCGACCTTTCCAAACTTTTTATGAAAAAAATCTTCGACCTTGAAAAAAAACGTGTATAGTTTTGGTTCGTCCGTTTTTTTTTGCTACCTTTGCACCCCGAAAAAATCGGTGTTCCCCAAAACACCAAAAAGTTTATTTGTTACTTGTCTTTATTTTTCTTAACGGTAAATTTATAGAACTCACCTCATAAAACTACCAAACTCCTTTTACGGTAATTATGGATATTAAGGAACAAACATCGCATATACGTCGCACTTCGCCTATTGTTGCTAATATCACTAATGGCGTGGTGATGAATTTCACTGCCAACGCCCTGCTGGCGATTGGCGCTTCGCCAGTGATGTTTAATGCAGCAGATGAAGCCAGAACAGTAGCAACGGCTGCATCATCGTTGGTCGTTAACATCGGCACACTTGATAACACTCAATTGGATTCTATTGCACTCGCTATGCGTGCAATGAACCGAAGTGGAAAACCAGTGGTTTTTGACCCGGTAGGCGCGGGGTTTACACCATATCGCAATCGTGCATGTCTGAGGATATTGACCGAAAACAATGTTGATATTATCAAGGGAAACGCTTCGGAGATTCTTGCACTTGCTTCGCGTCACTGCCTTGATCTTCCTGGTATGAACGATGTGGAAACAAGAGGAGTTGATGCCATTATGCGAACTGATGTTGCTTTGGAAGCTGCTCGGTTGATAGCCCAAAAATTGTCGTGCATTGTGGTGGTTTCGGGTGAAACAGACATCATCACTGACGGACATCGTGTTGAGCGTATCGAGATTTCGACACCTATAATGACAAAAGTTACGGGTATGGGCTGTGTTGCAACAGCGATTGTTGCTGCTTATGCTGCTGTCGAATCTGACAATTTCGGTGCAGCAACGGCTGGTATGACCGCTATGGCTGTTGCTGGAAGGAAGGCAGCTGAGGAGTCTTCAGGTCCTGGAACATTCGTTGCTAAATTCCTTGATAACCTTTATCTATTATGAGCACTCTTTGTCTTGTCACGGACAGCACTAACCTCCGAGAACGAAAACTTGCGGATGTGGTGCGTGATGCCATTGAAGGGGGCGTCAATATGGTGCAACTCCGTGAAAAAACACTCAATACACGAGATTTTGTGAAACTTGCACGACAGGTGAAATGTGTTACAGATGATTACCATGTGCCTTTCGTCATAAATGACCGCATCGATGTCGCTATGGCTGTTGATGCGGATGGTGTGCACCTTGGACAGTCGGATATGCCCTACACGGTGGCTCGTGCTTTGCTGGGACGTGAAAAGATTATAGGCCTTTCGGTAGAGAATATAACCCAAGTGATAGAAGCAAACGATTTTTCGGTTGATTATATCGGAATATCACCAGTGTTTGAAACCCCCACGAAAACTGACACAGCAATGCCTTGCGGAATTGAAGGACTTGCCGAAGCTGCACAATTTTCGCTTCACCCAATAATAGCAATAGGAGGTATAAATATAAATAACACAAGACAGGTTATGAGTGTTATCCGACGTAATACGCCTCAACACAATACTTTTCACGTTAACAAAATAGAATCAGGAGTAGCGGTGGTATCAGCGATTATGTCAGCACCTTCTGCCAAGTCGGCAGCCGAGATTTTGATGAACAATATGAAGTAAAAAATAGTTTAGATATGAAACAAATTAATTGGAAGGGGATTCTGCCATACATTGTGGCAATAGTTGTGTTTTACTTTTTTGCAATCGCCTACTGTTTGCCTTTGTTAGACGGGCGTGTGTTGCAGGCTGGAGATACGAATAATTATCTTGGGGCTTCGCAGGAAATACGTGAATATACTGAATCAGAAGGTCGTCAAATGTGGTGGACTAACTCAATGTTCGGCGGTATGCCTTCGTACCAAATCTCAGGTCAGACACCAGCCAATAAAATTCGTGAGAAGGTGGCAACCATTTCGCAGTTTGGCTTTTCGGGCGATTATGCCCCTGCTGGTATCCTGATGGGTTACCTTTTCGGTTTTTTCCTGTTGTTGATCTGTTTTGGAGTTTCGCCTTGGTTAAGCATTGCTGGTGCTTTTGCTCTTACTCTTTCGTCATATTTTATGCTTATTATTCCCGCAGGTCATATCACTAAGGCAAATGCTATCTGCTCGCTGGCACCTATGATTGGCGGTTTCTATGCTATTTTCCGTCGCCGCTACTGGCTTGGTATTCCGCTCGTCGTTATATATGGTGTGATAGGATTTGTGCTGCACCCACAGATGACATATTATGTGGCAATGCTTCTCGGTGTGTTTTTTATTGCCGAGATTTTCATACATTTCAAGGATAAACAATATAAGGAATTAGGTGTCTCAACACTTCTACTTGCCGTTTCATTTTTGCTTGTCTTTGGAACTAAACTCAGTTGGTATCAGATGAACCAAAGTTACCTTGCAGAAACAATGCGTGGCGGTCACAGCGAACTGACGAAAGAGGGTGACGACAAGTCAAAACCAGCAGGTCTTGACTTCAAATATGCAACAGATTGGTCGTACGGCAAGGCAGAAACTCTCACGCTCCTTATTCCTAACTATATGGGAGGTGCCAGCGGGTATAACCTTGGAGATGGCTCAGAACTTGAACAAGAACTGAAATCCATTGGTGTTCCTCCTCAACAGGCTCGAGGTTTCAGCCATGGTGCTCCTACATATTGGGGCGAGAAGATGTTCACCTCTGGACCAGTTTATGTTGGTGCTATTGTCTGTTTCCTCTTTGTTCTTGGCTTGATTATTGTACCTGGAGCTTACAAATGGGCGTTGCTGATAGCTACAATTTTCTCGATTACCCTTGCTTGGGGACGTAACTTCACTGAGTTGACGCAGTTCTTTTTTGATAATTTTCCGATGTACAACAAATTCCGTGCTGTCGAGTCAATCCTAATTGTGGCGGAAATCACAATACCATTGCTCGGTTTTCTTGCCATTAAACAGTTGATGGAGTCGGAGGACGTCAAACGCAACCGTAAGAATATCTGCATAGCAGGCGGAATAACAGGTGTGGTTTGTCTTTTTGTGGCATTTTTCGGCAAAACGTTTGATGTAACATCATCGTTTGATGAGCAGTGGAAGGGTCAGGTGGGCGAACGAATTTACGAGGCAATTCTCAATCAACGACACATAATGATGACTTCGTCGGCTTGGCGCAGCTTTTTCTTTGTGCTCATCGGAATGGCGATAGTATATGTATATACATTGCTGAAGTCGAAAACTAATACAAAAACAAACGTAACCTTTGCAGCTGTTCTTACATTCTTTATTTTATGCGATATGGTGACTGTTGATCGTAATTTCTTTGGTAAGGACAATTTTGTGACTTCTCGTCAGCATAATGCCTCGTTCCAAGTTCAGCCATGGGAAGAGGCTATACTTCAAGATAAATCGCTTGATTACCGTGTGTTTAACCTCGCAGCAAACACTTTCAACGACGCACGCACCTCATACCGTTTGAAGTCGGTTGGTGGATACTCTGCTGCAAAACTTCGTCGTTATCAAGACCTTATAGATGCTCATATAGCAAAGAACAACTGGCAAGTACTCAATATGCTAAATACCAAATATATAATAGCCAACGATGGACAGATCTATCCTAATCCGGATGCCCTTGGTAATGCTTGGTTTGTTGATTCGCTGCAGTTTGTCGCTACCCCAGACCTTGAAAGCGAGGCTCTTCGTACAATAGATATGAAGACAACAGCCGTTGCTGATAAGAAGTTTGCCGAAGTACTGAATCTGCCTATTACAATTCCAGATTCGACTGCATCAATAACTCTTGATAGTTATGTTCCAGATCGCCTCTCTTATACAACAAGTTGTGCAGTGCCAAAAGTCGCTGTTTTCTCAGAAATATACTATCCAGAAGGATGGCATCTATACATAGACGACAAAGAACAAGAGATTGGACGTGTCAATTACATTCTTCGTGCTGCAGTAATACCTGCAGGTCAGCACAATGTCCGAATGGAATTTGTACCTGATGCATTGGGCATTGACAAACTATGTGTCGGTTTGGTGATATTCTCGATTTTCCTTACAATAGCACTGCTTTTCTGGCCTCTCTATGGTCCGAAATATTTAAGGTGAGTTCTATTAGAACTCACCTTATTTTCCAAATAAGCCTTTTGTCACATT